>CAZJTO010000672.1:0-1004 GCA_964548935.1 uncultured Saprospiraceae bacterium | reverse complement strand
CTCAGCTAAGGCGCTACTGTCTACAAAGCGTCTTCAAGGGTCCTTCAAGGGGTTTTAACCCCTTGTATTACTGTCAGAGGCAATAGTCTATCTTCGCATCGGTAACAGATCACTAGAGACTATGACTCACAGGGGGATTCCAATTGTATCTCTGAATACGCCGACATCAAGAACTGATGGTATCCATGTACAATCCATCATGCCCAATGAGATTAAGGACATCTATATTGAGTCTGTTGCTATCCCTCCAGATCTAACACTCGACGATGTCATCGAGGACGGCCATAAAGCTATCTATCTATTCGTACGGGGCCAAGGCGAAGCAGTCATCAATGCAGGGGTCTACTCACTCACCTCAGAGACGATATTACTGCCTAATGCAGCACGAGAACTGCAGATCTCAAATAACGGCACCACCACCCTACACTATCTAAAGATTCTATGTCATCTGTCGAAGAAAGATCGAGCTGATCTGCTTGAGTTCCCAGTCGAGCACACACAGCAGGTTTACCATGCACGATTTGAAGATTGTCAAGGCTACACCGAACCCATCAAAAGTGCTAGCACAGTCAGTCGAACGATCCTACCGAATCAGATCATTCCGAGGGTCGCCATGGGCACTGTTCATACGACGGGGCCTGATGCTGTCGGCGCGCATAAACATCCTATGTTGGAACAACTGTTTTTAGGATTATCCGGTAATCAGTGTACCGTTCATGCAGATGGATTCACCCAAGCGTTTGTAGAGTATGATCTCCTACATATCCCATTAGGCTCATTGCATGGCGTAGAGGTCGCCGACAAACATACCATGTACTATATCTGGATGGACTTCTTCCTGCATAAGGACGGCGAAGAGTGGCTCAAGACTCATATCACCGAGTAGACCTATAGCGACAAAGCGCCTAAGACGCCTCCCATTAGCGCAAAAAACAATAGCAAGTAACCACCATCTATAAGCATGAGTTTCACTGACTTCTTCTGGTAGAGATAGTGAATCACCA
>CAZJTO010000671.1:0-1006 GCA_964548935.1 uncultured Saprospiraceae bacterium | reverse complement strand
GCGGGATGTGCAGGTCTCAGCTTAGCACATCGCCTGACGGATGCCAAGTTTGCCGACAAGAAAATCCTACTACTCGACAAATCTCCTAAAACCGAGAATGACCGAACTTGGAGTTTCTGGATCGATAAGCCACATCGATTTGATGAAATTGTCCACCATCGATGGGATCACATCAATTTCTATGGGGATCACAAACTCGATCGAGTAGACATAATGCCGTACTCCTATCAATCTATCAGAGGAATAGACTTTTATCGATATACTCTTGACGCTATTGAATCATGCGCTCATATAGATATCAGATATGAAGCCGTAAGCAGTATCACGCCAGAAGCAGATGGTACGGCTAAGGTATTGACTGTCCAACGAACCTACCGATGCAAGAGGGCCTTTACCAGTATAGTAGAACAGTTTCCAGCCCAAGATTTTCATTTCATATGGCAACATTTTAAGGGTTGGGTCATAGAAACAGAGGAGGAAATTTTTGACGATCGGACAGCGACATTCATGGATTTCAGGATTGATCAGCAAGGAGAGACAAGGTTCGTCTACGTCCTACCCTACTCTAAAAACAAAGCACTGATTGAGGCGACTATTTTCTCAAAGGAACAATGGGATAACGAACAATATGATCCAATAATAAGAAGCTATTTATCAGATTATCTCAATCTGAATAGTTATAAAATCATTGAAACCGAGCATGGTGCTATACCCATGACTACCAGTCGATTTAGTACGCTACAATCTAGTTCAGTCATCCCCATAGGCACACTCAATGACTCTGTTAAGCCTTCGTCGGGATATGCTTTTATCAGAATCCAAGAGGAGGCTGATCGTATCATCCATCTCTTAAGTAGCGCTAAGGCCATAAATTTGAGGCGCACCGGTCGGTTTAGATGGTATGATCGGACGTTACTAGATGTCGTCATCCGAGGTAAAAAAGGTGCCAAGCAAATTTTCTCATTGATGTTTCAGCATAATACGCCGCAAGAGGTTTTTAAGTTTT
>CAZJTO010000670.1:0-1011 GCA_964548935.1 uncultured Saprospiraceae bacterium | reverse complement strand
CGAAGATGTAGTGATTGTCTAATCAATGTGAATTCATGAATCTAACAACCGAATTGACCCTACCCTGTGGTGCTGTTCTAAAAAACAGAATTGCTAAATCGGCAATGAGTGAGAATATGTGTCCTGGTCATCACAGACCGACCACAACACTTATCAATGCGTACAAAAGATGGGTTAATGGTGGTGCTGGACTCATTATCACGGGCAATATCATGATTGACAAGAAAGCGATCGGAGAGCCCGGCAATGTCATCGTCGAGGATGACAAGGATATGGACTTGCTACGTCAATGGGCCGAAATCGTGAAGGATTCAGGTGCACATCTATGGCCACAAATTAATCACCCAGGACGTCAGGCCTTGGGTGGCATCAACAAAGAAGTGGTCGCACCGTCGGCCATCAAACTCGATGTTGATTCGATGTCTTCGATGTTTAAACAACCTCGTGCCCTAACAGAAGATGAAATATTTGATCTCATAGATCGATTTGGTAATACAGCAGCTATACTAAAAGAGGCAGGGTTTACAGGAGTGCAGATCCATGCTGCTCATGGCTACTTGGTTAGTCAGTTCTTATCGCCCTTATCTAATCAGCGTCAAGATCAATGGGGCGGCAGTATAGAGAATCGGTCGAGATTCGTCTTATCGATCTATCGAGATATACGTAAAAAGGTAGGTGATGATTATCCCATTGGGATAAAGATCAACTCTGCAGATTTTCAGCGAGGAGGATTTACTGAAGAAGAGTCCATGCAAGTGGTTCAATTGCTCGACGCAGAAGGAATGGATCTCATTGAGGTGAGTGGGGGTACCTATGAGCAACCAGCAATGATGGGTGCAGAAGTCAAGGAAAGCACGAAACAGCGAGAAGCCTACTTCATGGATTATGTAGCCAAAGTGAGGAGCAAGCTCACCACACCTTTGATGCTAACAGGCGGATTCCGAACGGTGAAGACAATGGCAGAAGTGCTGCAAGAAGATGCCTTAGATGTCGTAGGTATCGCCCGTCCGT
>CAZJTO010000669.1:0-1012 GCA_964548935.1 uncultured Saprospiraceae bacterium | reverse complement strand
TCTAACTTGCCTAATTCTGATTTGAAATTCTCATTTACATTGCAAGGGTGTAGACCGACCATTGGATAAAAGTGCTCGGGATATCTATCACACAGCGCAAGTAGATCATCAATTGACTCACTATCGATATTAGGCAACAATACTTTGCTAACTTTCGCTTCTTTAGCCCGCTGAACAATTATATCTGTGTCATCGGCTAACCGTTCATGGTATGTATGTGCATGAGTGTCTATAAACATATGAAGCTATTATGAGTGCAAAGAAGCAAAAATATTATGTAGTATGGGATGGAAACAACCCAGGCATTTATGACTCATGGGTGGAATGTCAACTTCAAATTAAGGGATACCCAGGAGCTAAGTATAAGTCCTTCAAAACTAAAGACGAGGCTACGCAAGCATTTAGAGATGGCTTTAGTAGTCATATCGGCACAAAAAAGAATAAAGTTAAATCAACAAGGGTTATATCCAAGAACCATTCTGATATTATCCAGCACAGTCTATCTGTTGATGCCGCGTGTAGTGGTAGCCCAGGGATATTAGAGTATCAAGGGGTGTGGACAGATACAACGAAACAGGTTTTTCATGTAGGTCCGTTTCCATATGGCACCAATAACGTTGGAGAGTTTTTAGCTCTCGTCCATGGTCTGTCTCTATTGCAGAAAAAAGAGATGCTTGATATGCCGATATATAGTGACTCCCGAACAGCGATGGCATGGGTTCGAAATAAGCAGGTTAAAACCACCCTCGTTAAAAATGACACCACGAAACAACTCTACCAGCTTGTAGAGCGAGCTCAAAAATGGTTAAAGACGAATACATTCAAAAATCCTGTACTAAAGTGGGAAACTGAAAAATGGGGAGAGATCCCAGCAGACTTCGGGCGAAAGTAGCTATAGCTTTTTAAATTTCATCTTATAGGGCGCCACGATCTTACCTTTTTTAATATTCTCCAGCTTACGGTTAATCATCCTCCTCTTTAGGGGTTTAAGTCGTTCTGTGAAAAGTATCCC
>CAZJTO010000668.1:0-1013 GCA_964548935.1 uncultured Saprospiraceae bacterium | reverse complement strand
AATCCCGAAGGGATGACATTATTATAGAAATCAGAAATAAAGCATAATAACCCTGAAAGGGTGACATAAAATATTTTCAAATGGCAGGAACCTATACACAATTATACATACATGTTGTTTTCGCGGTCAAGGGCCGTCAGGCTCTTTTAAATCCAGATTGGAGAAAGGAATTATTTAGTTATATCTCAGGAATAATTTCTGCTAAGGGACATAAATCAATCATCGTAAATGGTGTATCCGATCATGTACATATTTTATTAGGGATGAAGCCTTCAATTGCTCTATCCGATATAGTACGTGATATCAAGAACAACTCATCGAAATTTATCAATGAGAAAAATCCGTTGAAAAATCGATTTGAATGGCAAGCAGGCTATGGTGCATTCACCTATAGCCATTCACAATTGTCAAAAATATATCGCTACATACAGGATCAAGAACGCCACCATCAAAAGCGGGGATTTAGAGAGGAATATGTTGATCTCTTACAGCATTTTGACATAGCTTATGATGAGCGATATATCGGATAGATTTATGTCATCCCTTCGGGATTCTACCCTTAATAATCGGTGTGTTCTATAGTAGTTTCACCCTTTCAGGGTGGTAAAAAGTTAAGCGCCTTTGGGAGAGAATATACTCAGGCAGAGCCGTAGAGTCCGCAGAAGGGAAGATGTCAAGTATATAATGTCAACTGACTCACAAGCTTTAGCGTCTTTGCGTCCTTAGCGAGAGGAGATGTACCAGTCGAGAAAAAAATCCCAAAGGGATGACATGATTATAGAAATTCAGAAAGAAAGCAGTAGAACCCTGAAGGGGTGAAATCTTGGCGTCTTAGCATGTTGCAGAGGCGCATAAGAAAAATATAAGAGAGAAGAATCTAATGACCACCCAACGTAGCATAGTACATATAGACTTAGATACCTTCTTTGTCTCGTGTGAGCGACTCCTCGACAGTCGGCTCAAGAATCGCCCGGTGCTCATCGGAGGCACTAGCGATCGTGGCGTGGTAGCCT
>CAZJTO010000667.1:0-1019 GCA_964548935.1 uncultured Saprospiraceae bacterium | reverse complement strand
ACTCTGACATGTTTGTCATGTAGCAATGTGTATGATGCCCCCACTAAAAATAAAACTGAAAACAGATGCCACTCCAGTTCTACCATCCAAATCTTGGAGGTGTTAAGAAAATAACGCATGAAGACATCCACACAAATCAGTAAAATTAGAATCAGTGATATCCATGAAATAAACTGTCCTATTTGATCAATAATATTATCGATAACACTACTAACCTTTAGGAGCATTGTCTTCATATCATCTTTTTAAGGGCTACTAACCAGGCCTCGGACATTAAGTAGGAGCCCGCCAAAGAGGGATGAACACCATCTGGACACCAATATTTCACAGGATACTCTTTCAAGGCCTTATCGAAGATTGACTGGAGTGGAATAAATACTGCGCCTATTTCATCTGCCACTTGTCGACAGCTGGATTGATAGATAGGAAAACCACTAGCCCACACATCATTGTCGATTGCGGTTCCACCTGGTACATAAAATGGTTCAGCTACGATCATCTTGATATCAGGTAGATGATCTTTTGTTGATTTGAGCAAACTCAATAAGTCGGATTTATAGACATCAGGACCGGCCGCATAGCTGTGTGTCATCGTATGCCAGTAATCATTGACTCCGATCATCACACTCAGTATGTCTGGCTTGAGGTTTAAGCAATCATCCTCCCAACGTTCTTGAAGTTGGTGGACCTTATGACCACTGATTCCTCTATTGTAGATTTTAAGAGACTTCTCTGGATACACTCCAAGTAACTCTGTCGCAACCTGAGCTACATAACCTTTGCCAATGCCGCCGGTACTATTGGCATAATAATGACCTCGATCTCTTCCACCGTCAGTGATTGAATCTCCTTGAAACAAAATGGTCATTCGGTCTTCATCCCCTATAAATTTTAGATTCAGCATTGGGCTGGCAGCAATCAAGGTTCCGAGATAATTAGAGAACTCCCTTCTAAGCATAATAAGTCTTTATGCAAACAATTTAGTTATTGAACCTTGAATCCACAAAAAAAGGGGCAGA
>CAZJTO010000666.1:0-1021 GCA_964548935.1 uncultured Saprospiraceae bacterium | reverse complement strand
CCTGAGGTCAGCAAGCTGTTGATCACTCATTTTTTCTTCTGTATAGTTGGGCATATATGACCTCTTCCCATATAAAGAATAGGTCCCATACCTAGTTACTTGATATAGAGAATGTCGACTATAGCTTGGCGCTCCATTATTCAGATATCTAAAACTCAATTTATTGTCGTCCAAGTGCAAGAAGGAATACTTCTTCTGATAATGGCAATGTAGACAACTGCTATCATAGATCTTCTTACCATTATCTAAGTCGCCCGGCAGGCCTGTCCCGACAATACGATCCTCAGGTGGTGTTAAAAATGTTGCAGGAGATCCCTGCAGATATTTACTCTTTATTAGGCTTACTGCCTCACCTTGTATATTGGGATCATTGATTTCTGATTCAATAGTTGCAATCTCACTGGTGCTGAGTTCTAAGTCAGATACTTTTAGCTCTATAGTCCAAAGATAGGCCAGTACTGATTCGATCTCCCAATCTTTTAACTCCCGGCCCTGAGCACATTCCTGAGCGCACAATTGAATTGCCTCACGGATATCATTTTTTGCAGGATCGACAAGATCGCCGTACTTCTTGTAATAGTCGTCATTGTAAAACGAGGTGCGATTAACTGCTCCATATAAGGTAGTCCCTTGCAAGAATGGGATGCCTTTATCAATAACATAATCTAACCTCGCCTGAGGATCTGCAACGCTTAAGTCAGGATCCTCTCGTTCTAAATTGTGGCATGAAGTACAGACAAAATGCTTGCTCTGTCGTCTCGCTTTCTTAAGGCCATCACGCTTAGAAAACCCATGACGTATAATATCTTCTCCGATCTGGGCACTGCTCTTGTTATCAAGTTTTGGCCTGACATCAGAAAAGTCTTCTCCCAGATCTATTAATACACTTGACACCGTATCCTCGCCGTCAACGACCGTATATGTAAGCTCTTGTGTTCCAAAAACTATACTCGTCAATCCTATTATCGTTATAATGATATACTTAAGCATACTACAGACTAAATAATCTTGAAATTGTGAA
>CAZJTO010000665.1:0-1024 GCA_964548935.1 uncultured Saprospiraceae bacterium | reverse complement strand
CTTCTCCAACTACCCTAATTCTTACAACACCGTTAGAGGCCTCTTGGAGGCTCCTTCCCTCATCACAATTGATGTTTATTGAACAATTAAATGCGGTCCCAAAACCGAGATCATTAGCGGCTTGGTCTCCTGTCATGGCATAAACTTGCGCAATTCTAAAAGGCACATTATCTTGATCAGCATTGGCGTAATTATATTCTACAGTGTAGCTGCCAGAAAATGGTCCAAGTAATAATCGCTGGGTCTTTGAATTATTTCCCGCAGTATATGATCCATGAACCTCCCCTGATCCGTGTTCTATTATAAACAGCCTAGCTCCCTTGGGCAAATTATATTCATCCAATCTGAGATAAGAATAAGTTGATTCTGGCAGATCTACAGTAGTCAATACTACATTAGGTGCAGGCTGACTGAACTGAGGCGACAGGCTTTTCTGATTAGCTGTGGAGATCAGTGAAAGCGCATGAACATTCGTGCCTTCAGTATCTTTTGATTTTAGCTGTACTACCTCGTTTTTCAGAGGCAAACTTCCTAAGGATGAGTCCGTGATATCGATTCCTTGTTCTTGCGATAATGGCGCACCGCCAAATTGTTGTTGGCCTATGAGTGGCAACATGAGCAAACTCAACACTATGACAACTATGAAATTGAAAATCGATTTGTGGTTCATCATGTGGGAATCAAATCTCCTTTTATAAAGATTATGCAAAGATGTAATATTTGGGAGTAACTCCCACGGTATTAAACAATAATTATTACGTATGCGCTCAGAGCGGACGTAAAACAGCATCATATATCTTGATAGATCAAAGAATAATCGTAAACCATAATAACGTCTGTTTTGTCACACATAGTGCAGTGATCCCAAATGATTTACATCGGTTAGCCGTATATGCCTAAAAACTTCTTCGGTTTCGGCATCTTCAAATAATAAAACAAAAAAGACTCCCAGAATTGGGAGCCTTTAGTAGTTGCAGCCCGTAGGGGATTCGAACCCCTGCTACCAGGATGAAAACCTGGCGTC
>CAZJTO010000664.1:0-1024 GCA_964548935.1 uncultured Saprospiraceae bacterium | reverse complement strand
CAGTATCTTTTCTTGAGGTGTAGTAAGGCCTGACTTGTCGCAGCAGATTTTGCTGTTAGATTTAGCCCTTTCCACTTTTTTATGACAGCATTCTTCTCACCTTCTATCTCCTCTAAGATATCGACGGCTTTAGATTTGAGCACATCGCTATCTTGATAGATACCATAAGCATATTTAAGGGGCGCAACTGCATTGATAATGATTGAGTTGATCTTATCTGTACCAAGTGATTTTTTGATTGATTTTGGTTCACCCTCGAATCGGTAGTGTTCATGCCAGAATCCATCATCGAGAGTAACCTGTAGTTTATTGATAATAGCCTTATTATCACTTTCAAACACTAGGGCATCCAGGCGATCGATTTTGGACAATAGTTTAGCCATTTGTGCCAATCTAATGGTTGGAAACCCTGATGGTCTCATCCTCATAAACTTCCATTCGGAAGCCCTCATTTGAACTAGTTTATATTTCTGTTGATAGAACTTGAAATGCGATTGTAACATTGTCACGTATTCATGCTGTTCCTCTGCTTGTAGTAAACCAGCTGTGCCAAAGAATAATCCTTCCATTTCCTCTACCGAGTCCCGATGTTTGCTCACGATGTGGTATGGGACCAGTTGACTCAATCTGAGGAAGGAGTCGGCATTTACACTCAGGCCAATACTCCACAGCAGGCGCTGATAGATAACCTCTATCCAGTTGTCGTTATGTTCTTTGAGCTGCAGCAGGACGTTATCTGCTTTTATAGTGAGACGTTCTGCAAGGACCTTATCAAGAGTTGCGGACTTAGTGATCCCATTGACATCAGAAATCCAAGACTCACATGGAATCCAACTCTTGTTTCTATTTAGCAAGTGATATGCATTATAGGAGGATTTATCAATTCTTGATTTAAGTTCGAGCGTGGGTATTGGCTGGTCGCCGATGAGGATGGTTTTATCGTGATGCAATACAACATGGAGCACGACATTTTGATATGCCTCGTCTGTCGAATGCTTGTGCTTGTCCCAATCAGAGGAGTTGA
>CAZJTO010000663.1:0-1026 GCA_964548935.1 uncultured Saprospiraceae bacterium | reverse complement strand
AACTTTCCAACTTTGGACTTTCAACTTCCGGCTAAAGCGGAATATTTCCATGCTTTTTCTTAGGCAGCGATACTCGCTTGTTTTTAAGCATATGAAATGCTTTAATCAACTTGCGACGAGTATCCTTGGGATAGATGACTTCATCGATAAATCCTCGCTGTGCGGCCCGATATGGATTGGCAAATTTTGCTCCGTATTCGGCTTCCTTTTCTGCTAGGGTCTTAGCCGGATCATCGGATGCAGCGATCTCTCGCTTGAAGATGATTTCACTGGCCCCCTTAGCACCCATAACGGCAATCTCTGCAGTAGGCCAAGCAAAATTCATATCAGCACCGATGTGCTTAGAGTTCATCACGTCATAGGCGCCGCCATAGGCTTTGCGAGTGATGCAGGTCACCTTCGGCACGGTCGCTTCGCTGAGCGCATAGAGGAGCTTAGCGCCATTGGTGATGATGCCGTTCCACTCTTGGTCAGTACCGGGCAGGAACCCTGGCACATCTACAAGCACCAATAGCGGGATATTAAAGCAATCACAGAACCGAGTAAACCTCGCTGCTTTGCGTGAACTCTCCACATCGAGGACCCCAGCAAGGCTATTAGGTTGATTGGCGACTATGCCGACGCTCATACCAGCTATGCGGCAATGGCCTACGACGATATTTTCAGCATAATCTTGATGTACCTCAAAGAACGTCTCTTCATCTACGATGCCTCTGATAACATCACGCATGTCATAGGGCTGATTCGCATTTTCTGGGATGATCGCCTCAAGTGACTCTCGGAGTTCGCCATCGAGTTCATATGGAATGTCCTCAGGTTGTTCTTCACAGTTTTGCGGGATATAGCTGAGGAGTTGCTTCACTTTATTGATACAGTCGAGATCATTGAATGCCGTCATGTGCGTCACGCCCGACTTAGTCGCATGTGTAGACGCTCCACCGAGCTCTTCAGAGGTGACTTCTTCATTGGTCACTGTCTTGACGACATTGGGACCCGTGACAAACATATAACTCGTCTGCTCTACCA
>CAZJTO010000662.1:0-1028 GCA_964548935.1 uncultured Saprospiraceae bacterium | reverse complement strand
GTCGAGTAAAGCTGTTAATGAATATTCATTCTCAGGTTCTCGTTATCTATTCTATGCTGGAGTACCGAAGTCGGAGGTAAATCAAATATACACTTTAATCATAATGTGTAATACACTGATTATTAATTTAAAATGTAAATTATGCGACTTTAGGTATGAAGAAGACAGAAGCAGGAACAATCGTGAAGTAGAGTAGGATCGATCAATTTGATGACCAAATTATGTAGTAAGCATGGCCAACGTATAAGTTATTTATGAAAAGTGTATTAGGTTGACAACCAGTATTGTAAAAAAATAATTTTATGATTACGCCAAAATGGCTTTATAAAACATCTAAAAGGTGAAGAATCATTCCGTGAATTATTCTTCAAAAGTTCTAATAAATTTCATCATATTCGCCGTGGACATCACCGCAAAAAATAGATAGTAGGGTTCGCTGAACTTTGATAAAACTTTCTATTTTTAGCGCAGAAAGACGAATTTTATTAACTACTAAATTGTATAAACTTAAAAAGACATGCGAAAAATTATTGCTCTGTCGATTGTATTCATATTGGCTTCATATTTCGGAGCTTTTGATTTGCTTGCACAAGATGCGGCAGCTACAAAATCGGGATTTCAGGTATTAAAGGAAAAGTTTATTGAGGGAGACTGGAGATTCATGAGTTTAGTGCTCGTGTGTTTAATATTGGGTTTAGCGTTCTGTATTGAAAGAATAATCACTCTTAATATTGCAACTACCAATACTGATAAGCTTCTTAACCGAATAGATGAGAGTTTAGCTTCTGGCGACGTCAGCGGTGCTATGGAAGTAGCTAAATCTACTCCTGGCCCAACTGCCAGTGTATTATATGAGGGGCTAAGAAGTGCAGGAGATGGTCCTGAAGCTGTTGAAAAAGCAATTGTTTCTTATGGTTCTGTCCAGATGGGTCTTTTAGAAAAAGGACTTGTATGGATATCACTATTTATCGCCATCGCACCGATGCTAGGATTCATGGGTACGGTAATCGGTATGATCCAAGCATTTG
>CAZJTO010000661.1:0-1032 GCA_964548935.1 uncultured Saprospiraceae bacterium | reverse complement strand
TGGTGGAGAATTGTCAGTGATAAGTAGACGACAGTATAAGATCCTAAATCAATTTCTGAAGCTAAGTTCTCATTTTGCAAATCATATATAAACTGTAGAGGAGATGTAATACTAATCGCAAACAGTTCAGTCCCCATTTTTCATAGTAGTTATGACGATCCGCTGGCTTACATCTCCGATCTATTATGCTACTTTTGAGGGTTTAGAGATATATGGAAGAAGAATTTAAGTTCAAGAAGTTTAGCATTGAGCAGTCTGACTGTGCGATGAAGGTTGGAACTGATGGTGTATTACTGGGTGCCTGGACCGATTGCACCAACAGCAAAAACATCCTAGATATAGGTACGGGGACAGGTGTAATTGCACTTATGATCGCACAGCGCAACCCCGAAGCCACTATTAAGGCCATTGAAATCGATCAGCAAGCTGCTAAACAAGCTCAACAAAATGTTGATCATTCAGATTGGTCTCAGAATATCACCGTTATCAATCAGTCCATCCAAGACTATCAACGAGAGATGGATGACACATTTGATCATATTATTACTAATCCACCATTCTTCACAGGAGGGACACTATCGAGAAGTCAGGATAAGACCAGCGTGCGTCACACCACCAAATTATCTCACAACGATCTCTTAGGCGCTATACGAAATCTACTTGCCCCTACTGGAACTTGTTCGCTCATCCTACCAGATATAGAAGGTTATAGATGCATAGAACTCGCCCGAACTTATAATCTACACCCTCAGAGAGTAACTGAGGTCTATCCAGACCAGTCTAAGCCACTCGAGCGACTTATGATCACACTGGGCAAGAAAGAACGTCAGGATTACCCTGCTGATAAGTTATATATCAGAGATGCAGATACTAAAGATTTTAGTCAGCAGTATCGTGAGCTCACCAAGGACTTTTATTTGAAATTTTAATCCCCTCCAGGCTGACTTTATGTCCAATACGAATCATCATCCCTTCTTATACGGCGCCTTAATCTTGGCACCGATCATATGCATCAATTGATACAATCCAAAG
>CAZJTO010000660.1:0-1040 GCA_964548935.1 uncultured Saprospiraceae bacterium | reverse complement strand
TACGATTACATATAGTGCACCTACGGGCTGTGATAACAACTCAGTGGAGGAAGTAATAACAATAAATGTTGCTCCTGCACTAGAGCCAATAATAGAAATTCCAACTATCGCCGGGCCAATAACATGTGCTGACGCGGCAAGTTTTATTGCACCAGATGCTACATTTAGCAACGGTGAGACAGGAGCATGTGAGATCAGCGGTACTGTACCAGGTGTAATCGAAGAGAACTTCACACAGTGTGGTGGGACGATTACAATTACCTATACGGTAGATCCTGCTGATAACTGTGACAGACCAGCAGTAGTAGCGAGCGAAGTAATAGAAGTAATGCCTGCACCAGATCCGGTAATTGATGTTCCGGTACTAAACGATCTTAGCTGTAGTGAGGCTGATGCGTTTGTTGCACCAGATGCTACGTTTAGCAATGGTGAGACAGGAGCATGTTTAATTACCGGAGTGGTTACACCTACGGTCGAGAATAACTTTGACGAGTGTGGAGGCACAATTACGATTACATATAGCGCACCTACAGGCTGCGATAACAACTCAGTAGAGGAGGTAGTGACAATAAATGTTGCCCCAGCCCCTGAGCCAGTAATTACAATACCAGCAATAGCAGATGTAACCTGTGATGAGGCATTGACATTTGTTGCGCCAGGTGCTACGTTTAGCAATGGTGAGACAGGAGCGTGCGAGATCAGTGGTACAGTTGAAGGTGTTGTTGAATCGAACTTCACACAATGTGGCGGCACGATCACAATTACCTATACGGTAGATCCTGCTGATAACTGTGATAGACCAGCGATAGTTGATCAAGTAACGATAGATGTTGCACCAGCACCAGATCCAGTAATCGCTGTACCTGCGATAGCAGATGTAACATGTGATGAGGCTGCGAACTTTGTTGCACCAACTGCTACGTTTAGCAATGGTGAGACAGGCGCATGTGAGATCAGTGGTACAGTAGAAGGAACAGTAGAGCCAAACTTTGACGAGTGTGGCGGCACGATCACGATTACGTATACAGCGCCTACGGGTT
>CAZJTO010000659.1:0-1045 GCA_964548935.1 uncultured Saprospiraceae bacterium | reverse complement strand
TCATCTCAGACCTCGGCAATGTCCAAAGTATGATCGTGATGTCTACCTCAAAAGAGGAGTATGGTGTAACGATTAAGATCTAATCTCCTAATACTACTTCATATCTACACTTGTCCGCTGGAGTAGCCTACGCCGAACGGCTGCTCTTCAAGCACTTGGGCGTGATGATAACTGCTTCAGTGAGTCTATATTCCACTATGACGGTGGATGTTGCTAAGATATTAGGAGAATAGAGATATAGCCCTTGTGCTATGAAATATAGAGAGTGCTGCAGATTGAGTTCTGCGGTAGTTTTTTTGTGATACGGCGGAAGGGGACTGAGCCGAAGAGTTTAGGATAGCAGCTTTATTCCGGTAGGGAATTATTGAGTGCTACAAATTGATCTTAAGTTCTAGATTGCCTCCTAATCCGAGTTCAACTATTTTCTTTAGAGTCGAGATTCGAACTTCCTTAATGTTGTTCTCTAATTTAGAAATGTAGGATTTGGTGGTCCCTACTTTATCGGCTAACTCTTGTTGAGTCAAGCCCGATTTTATGCGGGCTTCACGTAGCATGAATCCCAATTTAAATTCTTCGTATCCTTTTTCGAATTCATCACGTTCGGGGCTGCCATTTTCACCATAGTACTTTTGCTTAAGTTGTTCTAGTGATTGAGTATTAGGGTTTCTCTTGCTCATATTCTTCTCTGATTTTCTTTGCTAGTGTTATTTCGATTTTTGGTGTTTTTTGTGTTTTCTTTTGAAAGCCGTTGATTGTTAGTATCAATTGATCTTCATCGAAAAATGCCATAATTCTGTAGATGTTTGAGCCCAATTTTACCCGCACCTCATATATGCCGTCTTCAATATGTTTGAGATAAGTAATTGGCACACTCTCGATTTCTTCTATGAGTTGAAATGTCCAGATGAACTTTGCTCTCGCTTTCTGTGGTAAAGTGTCAAGAAACGTTTCCGTATACTTCTTATAAGTTCGGACCGTTCTGATTCTACCCATTGAACAAAGTTATGAAAAGTTGCACTAAGGGGCAACAAGATGACGGTGGATA
>CAZJTO010000658.1:0-1047 GCA_964548935.1 uncultured Saprospiraceae bacterium | reverse complement strand
CCATCATCACTTATGATTACTCCAGATCCTTTTTCCCTTGTATATCCCTCAGAAAATACCGACCCTTTCACCTTGTTATAGGCAATGATATATACCACAGAATTAGTGCTTTTATCGGCAGCTCGGATGAAATCGTCAGGGGCGTATCTCAGTCTATCAACGAAATTGTGTGAAACTTTAACATAGTCAACATCGAACGACTCTTCTTGTAATATTGGGTCTGGAGCAAGCCAATAATGATATACCCCAAGTGATGCGGCACATATAACTATGGTAATTAATATGTTGTAAAGAAGATATTGAAATTTCATCGTGACCTTATATCATCAGATATCACTGATGGAACGATGTTTTGTTGTACTTCCGTATATGCCAATAGCGAGTAGTAGGGGATTATCCACCAGTTTCTGCACGCAGCTTTTTTATGCAATCCGTCCAATAGAGGGTTTGTTCATCCACCTCATCTGCATCACAGAAATCACTGATCTCCAGTATAGTCTCATTGGTAACGTCGCTCTTGTACATCCGATATTCCACATATTCACCAGGTTCACAATCTTCCCACTCGAATCTGATGCGTTCCTCTTCAATGTCATCTATCATTTCGGCTACTTCCTCAGAGCCTTCCCAATCATAAGTAAATACGTCTTCCTGTATATCTACACCATCGCAGAACCATCTCACTAAACATTCTGGCGTGGTGATAAACCTATATAGTATAGCAGGCGACGCCCTGAATAAAAATTCTAGATCAATTTTAGTCCGTTTCATGCGCTATAGTCAGTATTGATGTTATCTCAAAGTGCGGCAATTAAGAATAATTATTTCACAAAATCAAAATTCATTGAGTATTTTTCTCAGCAAGGCTTTTTGAGTTGTCTGCAAAGGTTGTCAGCATGGTTTGTGATTATAATTTATATTTGTCCACTATTCTTTATCAATTACATAACTAAGGTCTGCATATGAGGCAGTTGAAGATTACCAAATCGATTACCAACAGAGAGAGTCAATCATTAGAAAAATATCTTCAAGAAATCGGCAAAGTGG
>CAZJTO010000657.1:0-1048 GCA_964548935.1 uncultured Saprospiraceae bacterium | reverse complement strand
TGCATGGCCATCACGCCCGCAAAGTCAGCGTGAACATCTAGCAACCTCTGATACCAAATCTCACATTGCGATCTTGTGTTGGTAAAAATGATAGTAGAAGAGCTCTTCTGAATGATGGGTACGACCTTCTCGAGCAATTGTATTCCAAGATGTCCCGCCCATGGGTATCTCTCAATCTCATCTGGGATGATTGACTCAACTGCAATCTTTTTAGTCAGGCCTGATTTGATAACAATATGAGGAATAGCATCCTTGTTAGGACCTATTAAGACTTCTAAGGCTTCTTCTATATTCTGGATCGTAGCGGAGATCCCCCATACTTTTAAGTCTGGACAGAGGCCTCTCATCCGTGATATACCGAGTTGCACTTGAACACCTCTTTTGGAGCCCATCAGTTCATGCCATTCATCAACTACGATGGTCTTCATCTGTCGAAAGAGTTTTTCATAGCCTTTAGTTGCTAGCATTACATGGATGGACTCGGGTGTAGTAATAAGTATTTCTGGAGGGTTTTCTAGTTGCTTCTTCCGTTGGGCAGTAGAGGTGTCTCCAGATCTAATCTCAACACGCCAATCCAGTCCTAGGCCCTCCAGTGCAAGCTGACAAGTCATCCTAATCTCATTGGTTAATGCTCGAATAGGGGCAATCCATATCGCCCGAATGCCCGACTTATTAGGTTTAGCGTCGTCAAGTCCTTCAAGGATGATCGGTACCATCAGTGAATAGGTCTTGCCAAACCCCGTCGGAGCATTGATCAAGCCTGAGTAGCCCTGGAGATAATGGTCCCAGGCTTTTTGCTGAAAAGGGAATACCTCCCAGCCTTTGGATTCAAACCATTCTACTCCTGCACTCGTCACAACTTTATCGGTCTAAGAGTTGATCCATTCTACCTTATCCTCTATCGCGCCTCTTTCGTAAACTGGTAGTTCGACATCGCTATATCCCATATAGAAAAGACCCAGGCATCTCTCTCCTTCTGCTAAGTCAGTAAATTCTGACATGGCCGAGATATAATGTGGCGTGCTCCAGTAAGAACCTATACCAAGTT
>CAZJTO010000656.1:0-1048 GCA_964548935.1 uncultured Saprospiraceae bacterium | reverse complement strand
TGCCGACAGAAGTCATCAAGGCATTTGCCATACTCAAAAAAGCGGCGGCAGCTACGAATGTAGAATTAGGCGTACTTGATTCGGCAAAATCGGAACTCATCGGCAAAGTATGTGATGAGATATCTGCTGGCAAGCTTGATGATCAGTTTCCTCTGGTAGTTTGGCAGACGGGGTCCGGCACACAGAGCAATATGAATGTCAATGAGGTAGTCGCTAATCGAGGTCATGTGATGCAAGGCGGGACTCTTACTGATCAACCCAAGGCGCTGCATCCTAATGACGATGTCAACAAGTCTCAATCATCTAATGATACATTCCCAACAGCTATGCATATCGCCGCATATACCATGTTGATGGAAAACACGCTCCCAGGAATCGAGAAGCTTAAAGCTACTATAGAAGCCAAATCTGCCGAATTCATGGATGTGGTTAAGATCGGTCGCACACACTTCATGGATGCCACTCCAGTTACTGTGGGTCAAGAACTATCGGGATATGCTTCTCAATTAGATCACGGCATCCGTGCCATCAAAAACACATTGGCACACCTGTCAGAGTTAGCTCTTGGTGGTACAGCAGTGGGCACAGGATTGAATACACCTAAAGGCTATCCAGAGCTCGTTGCCAAAAAGATTGCCGAACTAACTGGAATGCCATTTATCACAGGAGAAAATAAATTTGAAGGATTGGCGGCTCATGATGCTATCGTAGAAGCTCACGGCGCCCTCAAGACTGTCGCTGTCTCATTGATGAAGATAGGTAACGATATACGGATGTTAGCCTCTGGCCCACGAAGTGGCATCGGAGAGTTGATTATCCCAGCTAATGAGCCAGGTTCTTCCATTATGCCAGGCAAGGTAAATCCAACCCAGTCAGAAGCGCTGACCATGGCTATGGCGCAGGTGGTAGGCAATGATGTAGCAATTAATGTGGGTGGTATGACAGGACACTTCGAGTTGAACGTATTTAAGCCAATGATGATCTATAATTTCTTGATGTCTGCAAGGCTCATTGGTGATGCCTGTGTGAGCTTCAATGACAACTGTAT
>CAZJTO010000655.1:0-1051 GCA_964548935.1 uncultured Saprospiraceae bacterium | reverse complement strand
TCCTGTTGTTTTTCATGCTGCTGTCTTTTATAGTTTTCAATATTGTGTTTGCGCTAATCATGGCGATATTCCATAAGTTTTTGGGGGAGGACACACGAGAAATGGTATCCGGCTTGTTTGGCTTATTCTATTATGGATTAGGATTAATAGTGCTGATTGACTTTTTCACATTGGGTGCTTTTAAGAAGATCAAGGAAAATACGATATCGACGATATACTTTTGGATTTATAGATTCTACTCCACAGTGTCGCTATCCTTCTTTTATCGACCGTTATTGCTCAATTTCATTGATAATACTTACACCCGCAAGCTGTTTTTCTTGGCCATCCCGTATGGCATAGTCCTTTTCATTCTGAGTGGCTTGTTTTTAGAAAACTACTCGTATTTCCCATCGTTCGATACTGACGCACGATATTCTAATCGTATACATGGAGAGTCTATCCACTATATATATTACGATGATGAACGAGAGGCCTACTACAATACCTTTAGGAGAGATGGTGATCGAATAGACAAGCAAGCCATTAATTACGCCTCGTTGGCTACTTATGAAATCACTGGCTCAGAATTGAAACTTTTCTTGAGATACACCAGAAATGATGGCGAACAACTTAAAGAAGAACATCCCGAACTATACCCATTCCGAAAGCAAGGACTCAGGCATTCAGTCTTTTTTTCTAATCGTCAACGAGACGAATCGAATCACCTCGATTCATTAGAGATGATGGAGAGCAGAACAGCTCGATCCATTATTAAGAATGGGAAAATTCCGCAAGAGGTAGATTCTTCATTGGTTGAAAAATTCAAAGCTTATTCCTCAGATGAGCTCAATCAAGTCCTTGATGAAATCAGTTCTGATTATTCTGATCAAAGATGGACATATCAGGAAGAACGTATTATAAAGATTAAAGAAGCCCTGAAGAATCTATATTCTGTTAAATTAGATGATCTCGAGATAAATGATGAACTCGAGTGTGAATATTACATTCATCCCAATATGAGAGAGCGAGGCATAATGTGCTATTATTCAATTGATTCTCTATCAAGCGG
>CAZJTO010000654.1:0-1053 GCA_964548935.1 uncultured Saprospiraceae bacterium | reverse complement strand
GTCGAAATGAAAAGGGGTGTTGAAATGAAAAAGAGGGAGGTCGAAATGAAAAGAGGTGATATAATAACTCATGACATTCGGTGGTTAATCTATAGCTTTACATTATGGTTGCACCATATCTATCAAGGCTGATCGCTTTGCCCTTTGTCCTGCTTATAGTCTATTACTTTGCCTATGGTCAGTTTCAATCGGCCTATCTAGATGAGATCATACTGATCCCATCCATGATTATACTGGTGCTGCTCTATGTGTTTAATGAGCAGATCAATCGATGGTGGTGGACCGTACGTCCGCTGACTTTGGAGCCGAGGGTTAAGTCATGGATCGAGACCTATAGCCCATTTTATAATGCGTTGGACTCCGACGCAAAACAAACAGCTGAAAGCCAAATTTCACGGCTTATGCTCACCAAGGAGTATACACTTAAAGGCAAGAAAGATTTTCAGCTCGAAGAAGATATGAAGGCGATGATTGCTCATGAGATGTATCGATTGATACAAGATTTTGATACCAGTTATACCTTTCCCAGTTGTCAGCATGTAGTGATGTATAATCACCCATTCGCCACTCCGGACTATCAGTATTTACATAGCGTAGAGTTCAATAGGGAGGATGGAGTTTTAATATTAGCTCGTGATGCTGCCATCAATGGATTTAATGCTGGTTTGGATCACTTTAATATTGTCTTGTTCGGAGTGATCAGTATCTTCATCCATGAGAATCCTCGTCTATCCTATCCATCGACAAAAGAGCTTACATCAGAAATCATCTGTGAGAAGCTTGATATCAGCCACGACAGTATAAAAGGGCACATCGGCAAAGGAGCCATCAGCTCGTTGGCCCTTCTGATCTATTGTAGCATCGAATATCCCGAGAAGATGAAAGTGCATTATAACGCTGAGTTCATGATGATCAGCGAGATTAAACCTGTCTAGTAGATCCATAGGAACTACATTCTCTCATTACTCAATACTCGCTGCTTAGTAACTATTCTTCCTCTTCCTCAATATTTACTCCCTCTTCGATTTTGAAGGAGATACCAATTTTATCTGT
>CAZJTO010000653.1:0-1055 GCA_964548935.1 uncultured Saprospiraceae bacterium | reverse complement strand
GCTAATGCAGCAGTTACTACGCCAGTTACAGTATGTAGTGGTGACTTACCATTTGTATTCGGTGGACAGACGTTCACTGAGGCAGGTACATTCACTATATCAACTGACGCATGTGGCGGAGGAGAAGTATTGGTATTAACAGTTACGCAAGCACCTACAGTTAGTCTTGCAAGTTCTACTGATGCATCTTGTTCATTTGGAGCGATAGGAACGGCTCAGGTGACTGCGACAGGAGGATTGGCACCATTTACATATCAATGGAATGACGCTAATAGCCAGACGACTGCACAGGCTGTAAATCTACCAGCTGGTACATTTACAGTAGTAGTTACTGACAGCAATGGATGTAGCCAAGATCTTGCAGTGACGATAGGAGAGACTGATGATTGTATAGATCTTGCTCTTACTAAAGAGGTTGATAGATCTGTAGTTGTAGTAGGAGAAACAGTACAGTTTACGATCACTGCGACTAATGAAGGAAACACTGCGGCAACAGGAGTTCAGGTTACTGATCCAGTGCCAAATGGTTTCACTAACATTTCAGCTATCACTAATGGAGGTGTCTTAAATGGCAATACGATTACATGGTCTAATATTGATCTTGGAATTGGAGAATCAATCTCTTTAATATTCAGTGCCGAAGTTCTCGGTGACAATGCGAGTTATACGAACGTTGCACAGATTACTGCTGCTGATCAAAGGGATTCAGATTCTGCGCCTAATAATGATGACGGTGATCAGAGTGAGGATGACGAGGATGTTGCAAGTATTATAGTATCTGCAGCTGGCTGTGATTTATCCTTAGCAGTTGTAAGTATAGATCGTGAATCTTGTGTTCCAGGAAATGATGGTGCGGGTGAAGTTGTCGCTATAGGCGGTACAGCTCCATTCATCTATATCTGGTCTAATGGATTCGAAGGACCGCTTCAGACAGGTATTCCTGCTGCTATATATACGGTAGATGTGATAGATAGTGAGGGATGTGCAGCGACGACAACAGTAGTTGTGGATAGAGAGCCTAATTGTAACACAGATGGTGGCGACACAGATGGTGG
>CAZJTO010000652.1:0-1060 GCA_964548935.1 uncultured Saprospiraceae bacterium | reverse complement strand
AATTTATAGGTGCTATTCTAATAGCTGCTGTCATGATGTCCAGTTGTCTGCTCCCATCATTACATCCGATCTATACAGAGGAGACTAGAGAGATTGACGACAGGATTATTGGGACTTGGACCATCGATGAAGAATCGGCTTTGGACATTCTATATGACTTGCCTAAAGCCACCTTAATTACTAACAAAGCCACCGAAATTGACACTCAATTTATAAGTCCAAAGGAAGTTGAAGGCTATGATCAGTCTCAGTCTTCATGGATCTTTGAACGGGCTGCTCTTATCACTTCTGAGGGGTACTTTGGCGATAAGGCAACCAGATTCGCAGAAACTAGATTCGTGGGCGCTCCTTCTATGGTTCCTGAGGGCTTTCAACTCATCCATAAGGAGGAGCATCCATTTTACCTATTAACTCATAAACTTATTGATCTGCCAGACCCTGATACCACTGTAGTATATATCAATAAGATTAAAAGGCCAGACACCATTACCACTCGATTATTAGTCAATATGACTGAAATAGGAGGTGATGTTTACTTGGACTTTATTCCATATGGTGATGGGAGTGTAGGAAAATTTGGTGGAAACTATATCAAAGCCCATTCCTTTGCTAAGGTTTCCTTAGATGATGGGCATTTGGCGATAAGTATGTTTGACGGAGATTTCATTGAAGAGTTGATAAAGAATAGGAAGGTTAGACTGCGACATGAAAAACTGGGAGAAGAAGAACGTATAGTCTTGACAGCTTCGACAGCAGAACTCAGATCGTTCATAGATAAATACGGCGATGATCCTAATCTATATGATGATCAACTATTGTTTAGTAAATTATAACCCTTGGCTAATTCAAAAGTGGTAATTCGATCATTTATACACGTCATCTTTTGGGTGTTGTGTTTCTTCATTGCGTTTAAGCTCTTTACCGAGGATTATAGCAATGGCACGATCGACTATATCTACACGGGCTTGTTTATAGCGCCAATGATGATCATAGTCTATCTTAATCAAGGCTTTTTGAATTATTCTATACGAACCAGGCGATTGTGGATATTTCTTATAGG
>CAZJTO010000651.1:0-1060 GCA_964548935.1 uncultured Saprospiraceae bacterium | reverse complement strand
AAGAGACATACCCAATTCGAAAAGCCAGATGGCAGTCTATATTACGAACAAGTATTTGGTACGATTGGATTTGATGGTATGTCCTCCCTACTCTACCACACACAGCGCCCAACAATGGTTAAGGAAATACTTGGACAAACCGACCTTACTCCCAAAGTTGCCGTAGAAAAAAATCTGACCAGTCGCAAACTGATCGGTTTTGACGTGGCTCCAGAAGCTGATTTTTTAAAAGCTCGTGTACCCTTATTAGTCAATAACGATGTGCATATCGGTGTAGCCTCACCTCAAGAGTCAATGACGCAGTACTTCTATAAAAATGCTGATGCTGACGAGATGCTCTTTATACACAAGGGTACGGGAACACTTAAGACACTCGTTGGACAGATCAGATTTGAGTATGGTGATTACTTGATCATCCCAAGAGGTATGATCTATCAAATCGAGTTTGACTCTAGTGATAATCGCATTCTATATGCGGAGTCCTTTCACCCGATCTACACACCTAAGCGATATCGCAATTGGTTTGGACAGCTTCTTGAACATTCGCCTTTTTGCGAGCGAGATTATAAGCTTCCTCAGGACCTTGAAACTTATGACGAGACAGGTGATTTCGTCATTAAAGTAAAGAAACAAAACACTCTTCACGAGATGCTATATGCCTCTCATCCATTTGATGTTGTGGGTTGGGATGGCTACAACTATCCTTACGGGTTTTCCATCCACAATTTTGAGCCGATCACTGGTCGAGTACATCAGCCACCACCCGTTCATCAGACGTTCGAGACTAAGGCGTTTGTGATTTGCTCCTTTTGCCCTCGGTTATACGATTACCATCCCAAGGCGATACCTGCTCCGTACAATCACTCTAACATTGACTCTGATGAGATGCTGTACTACGTGGACGGAGACTTTATGAGCAGAACTAACATCGCACCGGGTCACATCTCCTTGCACCCGTCCGGCATACCGCATGGACCACATCCTGGCACCTATGAAGCGAGTATCGGACAAAAAGAAACAGCAGAGCTAGCGGTGATGATAGACACCTTCAAGCCACTGA
>CAZJTO010000650.1:0-1069 GCA_964548935.1 uncultured Saprospiraceae bacterium | reverse complement strand
ACCAACATACGGTTTAAAGATTTTACTGTTTTTGGGATGAGACCCTTCTCCACACCGGTGGAGAGGGTCTTTTTTTGTTTTAGTTGTTGGGATTGATAGTCCTCTTCTCTTTATCACCCGATTAATACCCATACATTTGCAATCATAAAAAATGATTTGCTAATTGGGTAGGGTATTGTCAATCGATTATGGGATGAAACGGACTGGTATGGCTTGGACCGATATCCTACAGATTTCAATCAACCCCCTGGCTACAGTAGATACACAGGATTTTGATCAGACTCTTACTTCCTTGATTGCTAACAATGAAGTGAGTACAGTGGTCTTTGGTCTATCAGTACATGGGGATGGCACCTTAACTTACGTCGGAGAGAAGGTAGAAAAGCTCTTGGCAACATATAAAACTAAATTTCCGAACATTGTGTTTACTACAATCGATGAGTCTTTTACATCGGTTCGAGCGAGAGACTTGATGCTTGATCTTGGAGTAAAAAAAAGTAAGCGAAGAATAAAAGAAAAGGTGGATCAGATGAGTGCTGTAATAATCTTAAAGGATTTTTTAAATAGGAGAGGATGATTTTACCCATTTATGCCTACGGGCACCATGTTTTAAAAAAACCAGGTCTCGAGGTCAATATCGATGACCCTCTGTTACCGCAACTCATAGCTGATATGTGGGAATCCATGTACAATGCCAAGGGCATCGGTCTTGCAGCACCTCAGGTAGGTCGGAGTTTGAGGATGTTTTTAGTTGATACAGCTCAGATCGAACGAGAAGATGATGATCTGGAGGAGGGTGTCAAAGATGTCTTTATCAATCCTAATATTATTGAAGAGACAGGTGAGTTTTGGTCTTATGAGGAGGGCTGTCTTAGCATACCAAAGCTTACGGGAGATGTCGAACGTCAGGAGTCTGTAACAATCGAATACCTGGACTCAGGTTTTGACAGGAAGGTCAAGACATTTACGGGAATGGATGCGCGAGTGATTCAGCACGAGTATGACCACATCGAGGGGATACTTTTCACAGAACGACTTAAACCCCTAAAGAGGAGGATGATTAACCGTA
>CAZJTO010000649.1:0-1070 GCA_964548935.1 uncultured Saprospiraceae bacterium | reverse complement strand
CATATGAAATTTGAAAAGTACCCCATAGACCCACGAGTAGTACAAGCCATCGCTGACTTAGGATTTAAGCGGCCAACGGATATTCAATTCAAATCCATACCCTATATCCTCAAAGGAGAAGACCTATTTGCTATAGCGCAGACAGGTACAGGTAAGACTGCCGCATTTGCCATACCGCTCATCGATAAAATACTGAAGCAGAAAGAAGCGGCACGTAGAAAAGACGGCGTACTGGCCTTAATTCTGGTTCCGAGTCACGAGTTAGCCTTACAGATTAATGAGGTGATCGAGCAACTGTCTGTCTACACAGAGGTATATAGCGCAGCACTCATCGGAGGTGTTGATCAAGATCCACAGATTGAATTGTTACAAGCAGGGACAGATATCGTGGTAGCAACACCGGGTCGTATGTTTGATCTAATCCATCAAGGACATCTGAGGACACACCGTATCCAGACACTCATTCTTGATGAGGCTGACTTGATGCTCGATCTGGGATTTAGAAAGGATATATTCGACATCATCGCCAAGCTACCAAAGCGAAAGCAAACCTTATTCTTCTCCGCGACCATCAATAAAGCACTCAAGCAGACTGCCTACAAGATCGTCCGGCAGGAAGCTATCAGAATACAACTCTCGCCCAAAGACCCCGTATCAAAAAATGTCGACCACTCCGTAATTTTTGTCGAGATGGATCATAAGCGGTTCTTCCTTGAGAGAGTCATCAGAGAGAACCCCGATCAGAAGATCATCACATTTGCACGAACCAAAGTCCGAGTTGAACGCATCGCTAAAGCAATGGCAAGGGTAGACATCGACTCGATCACAATCCACGGTGATAAAGAACAAGAGGAGCGCACTGAAGTACTTAACCAGTTTGCCAATACAGATATGCAGCTCCTAATCGCTACAGATGTCAGTGCCAGAGGTCTCGATATCCCTGCGGTAGGCATAGTCGTCAACTATGACCTCCCTGACCTCGCCGAAAACTATGTCCACAGAATCGGTCGTACAGGTCGAGGAAACAATAGAGGGCACGCCTACAGTTTCTGTGCGCCCAATGAAAAGGA
>CAZJTO010000648.1:0-1073 GCA_964548935.1 uncultured Saprospiraceae bacterium | reverse complement strand
CGATCAAACACTCATCAGCTGCAGCATTGTTGCTGAATCCTAATAATGGTGCTACAAAATCAGCAGCTTCAGCACAAGTCAATGCTTCTGGAAGTGCTGGATCGTCAAATGTCGGATCTGGTGCTGGCTCAACTAATATAGTTGCAGTAGCTACTACTGCATCTCTATTACAATTATCTGTTGATGGCACAGTCCATGTTACAACGATC
This sequence comes from uncultured Saprospiraceae bacterium, assembly GCA_964548935.1. Lineage (GTDB taxonomy): Bacteria > Bacteroidota > Bacteroidia > Chitinophagales > Saprospiraceae > GYS-P2D. The sequence goes on along the minus strand of CAZJTO010000648.1, from coordinate 864 downwards.
TCTCCACCACACTGAGTGAAGTTTCCTGTAACCTCTCCAGGTACTTGACCTTCTATTAAGCAAGGTGCATCTATACCATTAGAGAATGTCGCCATTGGTGCAACGAACTCACTCGCCTCTGCACATGTAAGCATCTCCGGTAAAGCAGGTATTTCAACTGTAGGCTCTGGTGCTGGCTCAATCGTAATGATCTGTATTTGCTCAGCTACATTACCACAGTCATCAGTTACTGTCCATGTACGAGTGATCGTACCTCCACACATGTCGAAGTCTTCAACATCTGTAAACTCAGCAACTAAGCCTGTAGAACAGTTATCTGCTATATCAATTATGTCTGCTACAGGCACATCATCGCCACACACTACAGAAATATCTGCAGGTACTGTAAATGTCGGTGCCTCTACATCAATCACACCAGCATCTATGTCAAGGTTAACCTCGCCGCTCGCTAATGTGAATATCTCTGTCACCCCAGTGGCATCAACGTCACTATCTACGTCGTCTCCTGCTGCATCCATCGGGCCAAATGCAAGGCCTGTTGGTGTCGCTGGCAACTCAAATGTGAGTTGGTAATCACCTGGGATCAAATTCTCAAATAAGTATGAGCCATCTGCTCCTGTAGTTAAGCTCGCTGTAAAGAAGTCTCCACGGATATCCGTACCTTCTATTGTCACAGTCGCTCCAGCTACTGGTGTCTCACTACCATTCTGTACTCCAAACTCATCACAAGTCTTGAATACAAAGTCTCCAACTGAAGCAAACTCAAGTACCATGATATTCTCAGGATCTGAATCATCTTCATCTGTAGCTGCATCGCCTGAACCAGGTGCTCCTGTACCATCGCCATCGATAGCATCATCTGCC
>CAZJTO010000647.1:0-1086 GCA_964548935.1 uncultured Saprospiraceae bacterium | reverse complement strand
GTAAGGCTGATGCTGGCAACAGAAAGGGTAAGCTGGTCTACAAGCAATATTGTGTGATCTGTCACGGTGCTGATGGTAAGCTCGCCGTGAGTAATGCAACAGATCTCTCTACGTCGACTGCAACGATGGAGGATCGCATCAATCAAATCACCAATGGTAAGGGTTTAATGACTCCGTACAAGGACATATTGAGCCAAGAACAGATTAAATCTGTAGCGGAATACCTCGACGAGCTTAGGAAGTAAGGATGAAATATTTCTTCCTGGTTCCTTTGTTGATTTTAGTCAATCTCGTACATGGACAGGTCACGGAGGATTCAGTCGCTATTGAAGAGATCGTTATCTCTGTGGAGCGTCTACCAAGTAGGTCTCAATCTTCTATCAAGTCCGTGGCCACCGTGCCAATTGACTTGCTCAAGGTCAACTCTGTAGCCATCAATGACTATGTTGAAGAGGTGCCGGGATTGTACATAACCAATGGGTTCAACTACGCCCAAGACTCACGAATTTCCATACGGGGATTTGGAGCCAGATCGGCATTTGGAATCAGAGGAGTTAAGCTGATCGTGGATGGCATACCTGAAACCACACCAGATGGTCAGGGCCAGTTAGACAATATCAATGTCGCCGCCATCAATCAAATTGAAATATTGAAGTCAGGGGCTTCTTCGCTATATGGTAATGCGTCCGGTGGGGTTATCAACATAACCACCAAGCGTGAAGTAGAAGAGTCATACGTGCAAGCCACAGCAGCATTTGGCTCATTTGGATTACAGCGGTATGATATAGCCACTGGCCATAAGTTGGACAAGTCCAATCTACTCTTCAATGCGAACTATACTGATTATACAGGCTTCAGAGATAACAGTGAGCTACAATCCTATAATCTAAATGGCAGATGGAATGTCGACCTGAACAAGCATCGTATCGATGTCATTGCTAACTACACGGACTCACCTACGGCTAACGATCCTGGCGGAATAAATCTCGAACAGGCGATTGCGGAGCCTCGCTCGGCAAGAGATCAGAATCTGACCTTCCAATCAGGAGAAGCCATCGATCATTTTAAACTTGGAGTAAATCATGG
>CAZJTO010000646.1:0-1086 GCA_964548935.1 uncultured Saprospiraceae bacterium | reverse complement strand
TTGCGATGCGTAATAATAGTGACCGGCTTGGGTGTGGATAATTTTTGTTTTAACTCTTCTAATTCTCCCATATCTCAAGTGGGTGCGAAAATATAACTTTTAGGCCATTAGACTTTTTGGATTGCAGGGATAATTAGTGAAATATGCATAGAAAGTCACTCTGGACAAATCTCGTTATCTAATCCTGCCTGATTGAGATGCTCCCATTCTATTTCACCCAACCCTTTAGGAGATAGCCTAAAGAGATAGATATGTTTATCCTCCGATGCACAATACTCATAGAGTCCATTAACATGTAAGGTGATCATAGCCTTAGAAAAGAAGGCATCGTAGAGTTTTATTTTACCAATATAGGACCGAGATTCTCCAGCTGTAGCGGTAGATGTGAATAGTGCATTAGTCGCAGGCACGGTTAGCTCTTTATCACGATTGACTGCATTCATCAATCCATCGAAGTACAGTTCCTTGTATCGCTCCAGTTCTGCATCGCTGAGTCGCTCATCGATCTTCCATACGAATGCATAGGACCAAAACAATGGACTCCCCTGTTTAGACCAGCCATGGGTAAATCTTACATCAGCTACACCGCCGAAATCCACCTCTGGCGCAAAAGGTTTCGGGAAGGTAAAAGCTTCCTTACGCCAAGTATCATCAGTATCTAACAATACAATGTTGGGGTCGTCTTGGGTGAACACCAGATTACCCAGCAGAAAAAAGCATATTGATAGTAAGAGCCTCATGGTCTAAAGAGATTTTAGAGTATAAGTCTTTAATGATGGATTTGTTGAGTCCATTAGTGTGATGAGCCAAGTAAACATTCAATCTACTTTAGATATCTACGTTCATATGGTGCTAATTGTGCCAATAAGTTTACTACTATGCCCTGAAGAAGGGGCAACAACAATTAGAATGGAAGACCCCATTAATCATAACCAACATCAAAAGCCCTGAAAGGGCGTAAGAAATGACATATCAATCGTAGGTTGCGCCCTTACAGGGCTCCTTATGATATTTATTATGGCAATGCCTTCGCCTTTGCCTTTTTGATATTGCCCTTTCAGGGCAACTTATGATATATATAAGGCA
>CAZJTO010000645.1:0-1095 GCA_964548935.1 uncultured Saprospiraceae bacterium | reverse complement strand
TAATCAATGAGTATGGCCCTATCGATCTGGCGTGCATCTTATCATCGACCATGTGTGATAACTTGATCATATAGATGATACCCACTGTCGCCTGTTGGTGGAATCTGTCTCCAGTTTCACCATCATATAGATAGGTCTGTCCTAATTCAGGTAGACCTGCTTTCTTGACGTATTCATCAATCTCGCCAATCGACGCTCCATCAAAAATCGGAGTAGAAAACTTCACTCCAAGCTTCTCTCCAGCCCAGCCTAATACTGTCTCGAATATCTGTCCGATATTCATCCGTGATGGTACTCCTAATGGGTTCAACACGATATCTACTGGAGTACCATCCTCAAGGAATGGCATATCCTCATCACGTACGATACGTGCTACAATACCCTTGTTACCGTGGCGACCGGCAAGCTTATCACCTACCTTGAGCTTACGCTTTTTAGCCATATAAACCTTGGCCAACTTCAATACACCAGCAGGTAACTCATCACCAATGCTGATATTGAACTTCTCTCTCTTATATCTTCCGATTTCACTGTTCACTTTGATGCTGTAGTTGTGTAACAATGCAGCAATCAACTTATTAGAATGGTCGTCATTAGTCCAGTTAGAGTAGTCTACCTGCGTAAAGTCTAAATCTTTCAAAATCTTATTAGAGAACTTAGTGCCCTTAGGAACCAGTTGCTCATTATAGATATTTCTTACGCCATTAGACTTTCTATTCTTGAGGAGCGTCATCAACTTATCTACTAGGATCGTCTTGAGCTCATTGAGCGCAACCATGTGTCTGTCCTCAAGCTTAGATAAGAGTTCTTTCTCTTGTACCTTTTGGTACTTATCTTTCTTAGCTCGAGCGAATAATCTCTTGTCGATAATCACACCCTTAGTAGATGGCTTAGCCTTTAATGATGCATCTTTTACATCTCCAGCTTTATCACCGAAGATTGCTCTTAAGAGCTTTTCTTCTGGAGTTGGATCGGACTCACCCTTAGGCGTAATCTTTCCGATAAGTATATCACCTTCTTTGACCCATGCACCAGTTCTGATGATACCATTCTCATCGAGATCTTTGGTCCCTTCTTCGGATACGTTAGGGATAT
>CAZJTO010000644.1:0-1109 GCA_964548935.1 uncultured Saprospiraceae bacterium | reverse complement strand
AAAAAGGCAATTATTAAACTTCTGTGGAACTTGATAAATGATTCATAACTTTATAGGATAATGGATCTTTGATCCGGACCAAACTCAAAACAGATAGACTAATCCAACAACAATGAGATATCAAGGACGCGAACAAAGTAAAAATGTAGAAGACCGTCGTGGACAAAGAGGCGGTGGCAACATGAGAAAAATCGGTGGCGGTATCGGTATCGGAACCGTTCTTTTATTGGTACTTACTCTATTAATGGGAGGAGATGCCTCTGACATCATAGGTACACTTGTTCAGAGTGGAGGTGGTGCAAGTCAAACTGTCCCTACTCAAACTAATAATAATCAACCCTACCAAGGTAGCGCTCAGGAAGAGGCCCTTGCCGAATTAGTGAGTGTAACACTCAAAGAGACCGAAGACGTATGGCATGGGATCTTCAGAAGTCAACTTCAGCGCAATTACCAAGAAGCAACACTAGTCTTATTCACGGATGCCACTCAATCGGCTTGTGGTGTGGGCAGATCTGCCACGGGACCTTTTTACTGTCCGGCAGATCAGAAAATCTATATAGACCTTTCGTTCTACAATCAACTAAGCCAACGATTTGGTGCCAGCGGTGATTTTGCCATGGCCTATGTGGTAGCGCATGAAGTCGCCCACCACGTCCAAAATCTCTTAGGAATCACTCGACAGATCGATGCACAGCGTGGTAGAATCAGCCAAGAAGAGCAAAATGATCTTTCGGTACGGTTAGAGCTCCAAGCTGACTTCCTGTCAGGGGTCTGGGCACATCACGCTCATAAGGCTAACAATATCCTCGAGCGAGGTGATATCGAGGAAGCCATGCGAGCAGCAGAAGCTATCGGAGACGATAATATCCAAAAGCAATCTCAGGGCTACATCGTTCCAGAGAACTTTACACACGGCACTTCTGAGCAACGTATGAGGTGGCTGCGCAAGGGTCTCAAGACGGGTGACATCAGTCAGGGAGATACCTTCAGCGCACAGTACTTATAGTACAAAATCATCCTTGAGCAATCATTCGCTTGACGCGATCTGCCATACTTTCTGAGGAGAGTCGCTCTCGGTTCAATCGATCTACGATAATCGGAAAGGAAAA
>CAZJTO010000643.1:0-1112 GCA_964548935.1 uncultured Saprospiraceae bacterium | reverse complement strand
GCAGAAAAATTCTGCCTCTAAAATCTGGTTGGTCGGACAATTTTCAGTATTCAATCCTCGAGACCGATATCTTGACCTCATAGCACAATCAAAACAACAGCTTTAAAGTAACCTTCTATTTTCTATAGGTGTGATCACAGACATACTGATCACAAGATCCATGTTCTAACTCTTTAATCCATACTACAAGAGTCATTGATCTCAATGCTCAAGATAGATTGCGTGCCCACTTCAAAACCTACACCAAGCACGACAGACTGACCTGCCGAAAATGTTACATTTCTTTGATCGATCTGCGCATCTGAGCTTAGGGTTTCAGCAGCTTTATAGCTACGATCAGCATCCATAGGCTGAAGTTCCAAGTCATCAGTAGACACGTGATCAACTATAGGACAAGCAGCCCCGCCTCTCAAGGAAATCGCATAGGAATCATCGCCATCTATAGTCATCCTAAGATCTGCAAATAACTCTGTAGGAGATTCTAAAGGATTATACCGGACCAACACTTCATAACTCATCCCTCCAGCTAAGTCTACAGGTTCAAAGTTGATTAGCTGAAACTCATTACTCGGTGCATCGATATACATGTCTTCAATTGCCATAGGTTCCGCACCTATATTATCAACAGTAATCAGCAAGGTATCACCTGTGAAATCAGCACTTAGCTCAATATCCCCAAGATCGGTGCCGTCTACCAGGTTAGCAGTATGGCCAGAGTTAATGTTCTCAATTGTATTAAGGGCAGTATATACCACCAAGTCCTGACTAAGTTGATTAGGGCCCCAATAGAGGTCATCAACATTGAGCTGAAAGTCTTGGGCATTCAGTCCATCACCTACTACCGTAAACTGCACCATAAATACATCCGACCAGTCCCCTGATAAACCATCATCATTTTTAAAGTGATTTTTAGTTAGGCTGTAAGTCCTCGCCTCCTCAGTAAGCTCTAACAAGTATTTTCCTTGATCACTGAATTGATCGACTCCATCTTTCATGATCGCTACCTCTATAGTCCCTTGTCCATAGATTGTGAAGTTGAGATTATCGTAGGCATCCACATTTACAGGTGTGAAGTTAGGGTTGAAAGATCTGAACACATTCATGAAGTTGGT
>CAZJTO010000642.1:0-1115 GCA_964548935.1 uncultured Saprospiraceae bacterium | reverse complement strand
GGCTGATTCATCTTTCTGATCCAAAAGATATTCGTGCAGATAGCGAGTAATGTCATAGTTCTAAATCGTTGTCCACTAGTGCTGGTCCCCGCCTCATCCATGATGCCGAGATGAGTCATCAATCCAAATAGTAGAAACACAATACCAAAACCAATTAGCGGAGATAACAAACCAATGGCGGCACCAAATGCTAAGTTGTTTTTATCAAGCAAACTCATAGTTATTGATTTACTGCTTTTTCCATTGCTACCATACTACTGATCGCTTTATATTGGGTCAAGTCGTGCATTGAAGGCACAATGGAAATATAGTTATTCTTTAAGGCCCAAATATCCGTGTTTTGATTGTCGGTCTGTATATCAAACGAGCCAGTCATCCAATAATAGCTCTTGCCACGAGGATCTTTTGATTCCACAAAATCTTCATTCCACTTCCCGGCTGCTTGACTACATATCTTAACTCCTTTTATCTCATGCAGCGGCACATCGGGTATGTTAACATTGAGCAGGCTTGTCTCACCCATTCCCTCTGTTAAGGCATGTGCCATGATTTTCTTGGCATAGTGTTGAGCAGCGCTAAAGTCTGCATCAAAAGAATAGTCGAGATGACTAAATCCAATTGATGGAATGCCTTGTATACTAGCTTCCATCGCCGCTGCCATCGTACCGCTATATATGATATTAACTGAGGCATTAGAGCCGTGATTGATGCCAGATACACATAGATCGACTTTACGATCTTTGAGAACTACGTGCCGTGCGAGTTTAACACAATCTACCGGAGTACCCGAGCACTCATAGGCCAAGACATCCTCTAGGGTTTGTACTTGATGAATCCTTAAGGGGTCGTTCAGGGTGATCGCATTACTTTGCCCAGATTGAGGGCTGCTGGGTGCTACTACTACGACGTCACCGAGGGTTTTAGCAGCCTCTGTAAGGGCTTTGATGCCTGGAGCAAATATGCCATCATCATTAGTAATTAAGATTAGAGGTCGCATAGCTGTGATTTATAGTTGTGCAAAAGTCTTCTTTTCTTGGAAAACAACAAACAGTCTCATGTGATGAACGTTATTCATCAACGAAGAATACTATATGACAGACCAAAAGAAAGGAATC
>CAZJTO010000641.1:0-1119 GCA_964548935.1 uncultured Saprospiraceae bacterium | reverse complement strand
TATAGCTCCATAGCTGAGCTATTGGTACAATTGTTTTCATTTGGGGTTATGCTGTACTCTTAAGACATTAAAAGATAATACCCCCCCTATAAAACAATTCTATTTCGGATGTGACAAGCAGCCGACAATGACGTTTTTTTGATGATAACTTACTGATTATCTACATATTACAAATAAGTAGATTGTGAAATAACAAGAGAATATTAACAACTAATTGCGGTCTACTTTTGTCATTTCAAGAGGATAATATTTAGCGGCCATGTAGAACAAAGCTAATGCCACAGCGCCCGTAAGGAAAGTAACACAGAAAGCATAGCGCAACGACTCTGCACCATAGTCAGCGCTTAAGTAATCACTAATGGCTCCAACGAGTAATGGGCCTCCACCCAATCCGATGAGGTTTAAAACCAAAAAAAGTATGGCCGAAGCCAGCGCTCTTTTGTGTGCGTCAACCAAACTATGGGTTACGGCCAAGCAAGGCCCCAAATAAATAGCTGTAAGAAATGCCGAGACGAAATAGAAGAACAAAACCAAACTCGTATTAGAAAGAAATACCGCACCAGCATGAGGAACGAAGTTGATGAGCTCAGCTATAACCGCTAACCAGATGTACCATCTGATATCAATCTTAGCTAATTTATCTCCTAAATATCCGCCCAAGAAGGTACCTGCCATACCACCAATACCTGCACTCAAACCCATCCATGTGCCAATCTCTCCTGCTGACATCCCATGAATCCGAGCTAAAAATGGAGCAAAGAAATTACCCACACCGTAATTTCCGATGGTATGAATCCCACAGGCTAAAGCCAAGAATACAAAAGTCTTTTTTGAAAGTAGAATCCGTAGTACATCGCCGAAGGACTCATCAGGTGCTTCTTCATCTACTTTATTGTCAGACAATCCACGAGGTGGCTCTTTGACCGTGAATAGTAACACGAGCGCGTAAATAATACCAGGTAATCCTAATATCATCAACGCATATCTCCATCCTACATATTCATCTAATAACCCTCCTCCAATATATCCTAAGAGGATTCCAAAGTATATCCCCATAGAGTATATTGACAAGGCTGTACCCCTTTGTTCTGCAGGAAAATAATCGGAAATAATACTGTG
>CAZJTO010000640.1:0-1123 GCA_964548935.1 uncultured Saprospiraceae bacterium | reverse complement strand
AAAACAGGATCTACATCTATCTCAGGTGGTTCTTCTGAACATCCTATGAATAGCAGAATGATGAGTGATAGGCTAAAACAACGAAACAACGTCTTATTCATATATCAATATGTTGATCATCATTGAAACGAACAAAACGACAAAAAGCTCATAATTTCTGGGAATTATTATGTCATTGCCACGCAATTAGAGCAAAACAGATAATAATTTGGCTGGAGCACTATTTTACTGCATTCAATAGAATATAATTTCAAATATGTTTAACATTAAGTTTACAAATATGGCGAGTCGATAGATTTTGTCTAATAAGTGATAATCGAGTTAAATATGACTCGATTTGGCTAAGGAATAAACTAAAACACCTCATGTAAAATGAAGAAGCTAAGAAGAGATCTCAAAAAACTATTAGTAGCCAACCGTGGGGAAATAGCTATCAGGGTATGTCGTGCGGCTTCAGAGCTGAACTTACGTACAGTAGCGATCTATACTTATGAAGATCGTTACTCTCTGCACCGATATAAAGCCGACGAAGCGTACCAGATCGGTGATGACAATGATCCGCTTAAACCCTACTTGGATATTCACAAGATCATCAAGATCGCCAAAGACAACGATGTCGATGCCATTCACCCAGGATATGGCTTCCTATCAGAAAACGATGAGTTTGCTGATGCTTGTGAGGCGGCTGGATTAATTTGGATTGGGCCGAAGGGTTCAGTTATGCGTCAGCTAGGAGATAAAATACTCGCCAAACAAGTGGCTATACGGGCAGGGGCTCCTATAGTAGAAGCAAGTCCTGGTGCTATAGGTAGTGAACAAGAGCTCCTCTCTGAAGCCAATAAAATAGGATATCCTGTAATGGTAAAAGCTGCAACAGGAGGAGGTGGTCGTGGTATGCGCATCGTAGAAGACGAACGAGACATCGTCAATGCATTTAACGAGGCATCAGGAGAAGCTAAAACAGCATTCGGTAATCCGGCTGTGTTCGTCGAGAAGTACATCAGTAACCCCAAGCATATAGAAGTGCAAATTATTGGTGATCTATATGGCAATATGGTACACCTATTCGAGCGCGACTGCAGTGTGCAACGCAGACACCAGAAGGTAGTTGAAGTCGCACCAG
>CAZJTO010000639.1:0-1124 GCA_964548935.1 uncultured Saprospiraceae bacterium | reverse complement strand
TATCAGAAGATCTTTACTGCTGAAAACGAGGAGATTGATCCAAATTATAGAGAATTGACAGACAGGTACCTGGAGATTGACATCAATACAATCCATAATGATAGATGATCTAAGGTAACTGTTGTTAGTGAAGCTCTAACCTTTTAAATACTCCTACCTTGCACCCCATGCGAGCAGAATTCTATCTGATTTTAGCAGCTATTTTTTGGGGATTGAACTTTTATTTTGCCCAACTGATGATGTCGGAGTCCAGTTTTATTGAGGCCGCGACATGGAGGTATATATTCGGAGTTTCGACCTTGTTAATAATTGGGTGGAATTCACTGAGGAAGATTAGACTACAGGATGTCTCAATCAAAGGCGTGGCGCTACTTGGATTCATTGGCCTGTTTGCTTTCAACATATTTTTTTTCAAGGGATTGCAACTGACCAATGCTATAAATGCATCTCTGATAGTCAATCTCAATCCTATTATGACAGTACTCGTTGCCTCATGGTTGATCGGTGTCAAGATCACTCGATATCATGTCATTGGTGCAACGATATCGATCTTAGGAGTAGCCTATCTGCTCTTTCAAGGAGATTGGGCGCAACTACAATCCTTCCAGTTTAATCGAGGGGACCTATATATCTTTGGAGGGGCGATGATCTTTGCTTTACACAATGTGTGGGTTAAGATGTTTCAAGGTAATCTATCCAGTTTAAATTTTACGACGCTGACTAATATTGGATGCCTGACAGGTTTTATGCTCTTTATTACCGCACAGCCTGTGTCTTTAAGTATAAACCATAGTCCTCAATATTGGATATGGAGTCTCGGTATTGGTAGTTTAGGTACAGCGTTGGCGTATTTCTTTTTCAACAAGGGAGTCTCTATGATAGGCCCAGATCGAGCGAGTATGTTTCTTAACCTGATACCCTTGACTACAGTGCTTGCGGGAATTGTATTAGGACAGCCACTACAGGGCTATCATATCATCAGCGGCTTGGTTATTCTGACTGGAGTAACGATCGCTCAACGTAAGGCTTAATGGGATAAAGCTCTTCTGATTAACCTACTTATACCATTCCTTCACCAGTTCCAATGCTGGCTTATATTGAACCGTAAAGTCCGCATTGACGGG
>CAZJTO010000638.1:0-1127 GCA_964548935.1 uncultured Saprospiraceae bacterium | reverse complement strand
TTACACCAGCTCATAGGGAAGAGAAAACTCGACTGGGCCATCACTATTCATAGAAACTGGAGATTATGTTTTCAGGTTGTTGGAGATATACCTCATGATGATGATGGGCATGTCTTATACATCATGATCACAGATGTCAAAGTCATCAGTGTCGAGGACTATCATTAACACGCTAAGCTACTATCATGAATACTTTACACGCCAAACAACAATTACTCTATTGTCCAGGGGAGCTTATACAAGAGACTATTGATGAGATAGGTATGTCACAGATAGAGCTCGCAGAGCGCATGGGGAGATCAGAATCTAAGCTCAATGAATTAATCAAAGGGAAAGCTCCTATTACCACAAAGACTGCCATTAAGCTTTCAAGGATTATCGGGAGGTCCGTGGAGTATTGGCTAAATAAGGAAAACCGTTATCAATTAGCCTTGGCGCAAATTGGTAGACTTCAGAATCAAGAGGACGATATCACATGGTTGAATAGCTTTAACATACCCGACTTGATCAAGTATAAGATCGTCCCTAAGTCAAATGATAGAACCGAACAAATTGAGAGCCTTTTGAAGTTCTTTAGGATAGGCAGCAGTAATGAGTGGGATAGCATCTATGCTGAGAAATCGGTATCATTTAAGATAGCACTAAAGTATACTACAGCTCCAGGCCCCATATCAGTATGGTTGCGCTTGGGAGAGCGTGATGCGGAAGAACGCACATTGGTACCTTATGACAAGTCGGCACTCAGAAAGATATTACCCAACCTACATCTACTCTCATACGAGCATCCTGACGATTGGCGACAACAGTTACAAGACAAATGTGCTGCTTGCGGCTTAGCTATCGTGTACTCGCCTATGATGAAGAGCGCTCCGATCTCCGGAGCAGCCTATTGGATTAAAAATGGTCGAACACCTTTAATTCAGTTGACTTCGAGATATAAGAACAATCATGCCTTTTGGTTTCATTTTTATCATGAGCTTGCGCACATACTATTGCATGGCAAAAAGGAAATCTCTCTTAAGGATGCAGACTCCAACACCGGAGATACCCAGACCTTAAGTAATATTACTGAAGACCGGCAAAAGGAAGATGAAGCAAACACCTGGGCAAGTAAACAACTCATCCCA
>CAZJTO010000637.1:0-1128 GCA_964548935.1 uncultured Saprospiraceae bacterium | reverse complement strand
TCGTGGATTTCTCTATGCCTCTACAAGATCAAAATAACTTTAGTTATCTCATCATGGACCCAGTCAATTGTATTTATTAGTCCATTAAATGATTACTATTAGTGATTATCCGTCGAGTCGTTCATAGTCAGATGCCTTGAATCCTTTATTTAAAACCCCTAATGCTACCTGATCTGTAAATGACTCTGGGAAATGCTCCACACCAGGAAAACCCAATCTGATATCTCCCTTATCATGAGGTTGATAGGCTGTACCAAATAAGTAATCCCAAGCCGACAAGGTGAGTCCGAAGTTGATACCATAGCGCCGCTCCTCAGGCAACTCATACGAATGATGCCATAGGTGCATCTCAGGGCTATTAAAAATATACCTCATGATCGGGCCTATTAGGATATAGCCCACAACGACTCCAGCACCTACAAGGATGAGAGTCATCAGTACTGAGGGTTCAGAGATAAGGCTGAAATCAAATAAATTTTGACTAATGATCAGACCAATTAAGCCTAACAATATGGCTCCGGTATATCTATGGCTAATGGATATATTAGAATGGTTATAATGACCCCAAGCCAAGGTAAATATGTGAATGATAAAAAAGTCATGTAAGCCAATCCCCAATAAAGCCAGCGGGATATATTCAAGCGTACGATACACGATGTTCTCCATCCAATGGTATCGCAGATGTGCTGCAAATCCCATCTGCTCGACAGAGTGATGGACCTGATGAAACTGCCATAGCCAATCTGATCGATGCAATAGACGATGTATCCACCACTGTACAAAATCACGAACGATAAATCCTATGATTAACACAGCCCATATGGGCCAGGCATTCATCGGATTCATCTGTTGTAAGTCAAAGCCACCAAAGACTGTCTTAATCCCATCGTTAAATAAGTTCACGACAACATCTGAAGCTGCATTGTAGATGATCAGCGAAAAGAGAAAGAAGTTGAAAAACATATAAAAGGCGTCAAGCCAAAAGTCCCTTCTTAATATAGACTGCTTCTTGCGCCACGGCACCACCACCTCTAAGACAAAGAAAAACAGGGATACTGCGATGAGCCAATAGAAATAATTCTTAAACGAAGGGTGTGTAATCTCATACCATAGATAACTCGCATAACC
>CAZJTO010000636.1:0-1138 GCA_964548935.1 uncultured Saprospiraceae bacterium | reverse complement strand
GGGATATCGCCAAGGTAGAGCAGGTCATCGATATACTTGGCTTGCAAGGAGATAGTGTAGATAACATCCCAGGAATACCAGGAATCGGCGCTAAGACTGCCGTCAAGTTATTGAAACTCTATGATAGCGTAGAGGGGCTAATCGACAACACCGATCAACTCAAGGGTAAGCAACAGGAAAAAGTAATCGCATTCGCACAACAAGGATTACTGTCTAAGCAGTTGGCAACCATCAATACGGAGGTTCCAATAAAGTTTGATGCTAAAGCATACAAAATAGAGGATTTCAATAGAGATAAGCTAAAGGAGCTTTTTGATGAGTTGGAGTTTAGGTCGATCTCGAGATCGATACTTGGGGAGGGCACACAGGGAGAGCAGGCCAGCTTATTTGGTGGCGCAGTCGGAGTAGCGCAGGAGGCGCCAGTTGAGATCGTTAAAAACAACCTCGACAATAGTGAGCATGACTATATACTCGCAGATACCGACGCAGAAATTGATAAGCTAGTTGCCAAGCTAAAAGCCGAATCATTGTATTGTTTTGATACGGAGACTACAGGCTTGGATGCACATAGCGTCGAGTTAGTTGGTCTAGCATTTTCGTGGGGACCAGAGACTGGCTACTATGTCCCGATACCAGAAGATCAGCATACCGCTCGTGAAATCGTCAGCAAGTTCAAAGGAATATTAGAGAATCCCTCCATAACTAAAATAGGCCAGAATCTGAAGTATGATATCAACGTGCTCAAATGGTATGCCATTGATGTGGCAGGCCCATTCTTTGATACGATGATTGCACACTATCTACTCGAGCCAGATCTCAGACATAAGCTAGATTATCTATCTGAGAGCTACCTTGGCTATAGCATGGTGCCAATCGAAAAGCTCATCGGCAAGCGTGGACCTAAGCAGAAATCTATGCGTACGGTCGAAGTATCAGAGGTGGTTGATTATGCTGTAGAAGATGCTGACATTACATTCAGGCTCAAGGACAAGTTTGAGCCTAAGTTGAAAGAAGAGCAGCTCACTAATTTATTTGACACGATTGAGATGCCTTTGGTATCAGTACTCTCGAGGATAGAATGTAACGGTGTCAAAGTTGACAAAGAATTTCTCAATAACTACTCTACAGAACTCCATGG
>CAZJTO010000635.1:0-1141 GCA_964548935.1 uncultured Saprospiraceae bacterium | reverse complement strand
CCAGACCACCCTAAGGCGCAGCTCAAAGTCACTAAGAAGATAGACAAGCTCTATGAAGCCTTGAAGACCAAACTTGATGCCATTGAAATATCGGTCGAAGATCGAAACCCTGAATTGGCCGCACAGATCTGCAACCGCACTCGTGAGCTCATCGAAGAGAAGGCGCTTGAGCTCACTGAAGGCGCTCGTAATCAATTGATCAAGTCCATGACTGAAGAGATTGCTAGCAAGGAGACAGAACTAGGAGAGATGACGGCGCAAATTAGAACGAGCCGAGAAAAATATGGCATCTATGATACCGAATCGCAAGCAGAAGGTCTCGCCACACTCCAAGCCAAATCTCCCAATAGTAAAGCAGTCCAGAATACTATTGATAAGTATGTTACAGGGGTTTCTGAGATCAAGAAACTGGAGGTTCAACAGGAAGAGTTAGCCAAGATCATCACCAGGGATCGAAATCAACTGAAGCAGCTTTCTGCCAGCCAGAATCGGGATATTAGTGCGATTCATGTCATTGAACAAGCAGATGTCCCCCTTGAGAAAAGCAGACCGAAGAGATCACTCATCGTCTTAGGAATAGGATTACTTGCTGGGATGTTTAGTTCATTACTAGTATTGGTCCGAAGGAGTATCGGGCAGTTAGACTTCTCTATCAAGTGACCAGAGGAGTTCAAGGCTTTGACCTAAAGGATCGGGGAATCGTTTTACTAGTCATCCTCTCGGCCGTAATTTCTTTTATAGCAATTGCCATAGATGAGGTTTGGCTCAGTCTAGTGCCCTTTGCAGCAATAGCTCTGATATATCTGCTATCAGGATCATTGACCACGATCTATGTAGTGACAGCACTCCTAATTCCGTTTAGCACCGAGTTAGATTTAGCAGGAGGAATTGGATTGGTGTTTCCTGGTGAGCTAATGTTTATACTGCTCACAGGCTTAGGGATCGTGAAGGTGATCAATCGTCCACCACCTAAGGAGTTGTTTAATGGCTTGTCCTTATTGATTTTTCTGCAGCTCTTTTGGATTGGATTCACTGGCATATATGCGGCGTATCCATTAATCTCTTTCAAGTATTTGTTGGCTAAGATCTGGTTTGTTATTCCCTTTTATGTGCTCCCATTTTATGTCTTTAGAGAACAAGT
>CAZJTO010000634.1:0-1151 GCA_964548935.1 uncultured Saprospiraceae bacterium | reverse complement strand
TGGGATGGTGATCCATTTTTTCGGCGACTAGGGCCACCTTAGACATAAAGGCAAATGCCTCAACAAAATCTTTAAACTTGAATGTTGCTTTGAGTTTATTGTCTTCTTCTACCCACATAAGCTATAATGTATTGTTAGATTCTTCTGAAAAGGCAATGACTTTAGCCCTTTAAATGTTTGATCTATTCATCAAGTTCTATCCTTATTGATCTGTTAACACGAACTATTGGAGCTCAGGTTTATTATGTATAGAGCAATAAAGTAGCAAGCAATAAATCCAATTTTAAAATGAATAAGAGCATACTCCTTTTAATCGCAGCAATAGGGACTCTGGTAACAAGCTCATGTAATCAAGGACCTTCTTATCCTACCGCAGAAGCTTCATTCACATCAGAAGAGGAATCATCGTCTACGTCGAGGACTAAAGAGTTTGATGAGTATTGGTATAACGGCACAGGAGAAATCAGCAGTTATGAACTCAAGCAGGAGCGCTATGGGCAAGTCCGAAATGGTGATATCGTCTTGGTATTTGTCACGGAGCCGTTCTCCCACAAGAAACAAGTGAAGATTGATCGTCCTCAAAAAGCTGGCAACGACAATGTATCTATCCTCAAGCTCAATCATATCCGCAAGTTCAATACAGGGATCTATGACTACTCTATTATCACCTCTACATTTACACCCGTAGAGTTAGAACAGCATCCTCTTACTTTGAAGTCTACTACGAGTTCGCAGGAATGGTGTGGTCACACCTATACACAGCTTAACTTAGAGGGTAGCCAATATAGACTACAGGAGTTCTCATACTTTGAGTCAGAAGGTGACAAGGACTCTAAAATGAACGCTGCAATACTAGAGGATGGCTTGTTTTCTCGTATCCGTATCAACGGTGGACTCCCCGAAGGAGATATCAATATCATTCCTTCGACAATATATAGTCGATTTGCCCACGTACCTATGGAGCCAACTACCGCAACGATCACCAAGTCTATGAGCGATGGTGTCATCCTGTACGACGTAACCTACAAGGATATCAATCGTAAGCTAAGCATTGATGTAGAATCAGAGTTCCCTTACAAGATTCTATCGTGGACTGAGAATAGCGGAAATGGTCGCATAACTACTGCTACTCTTAGAAAGTCTATCAACTC
>CAZJTO010000633.1:0-1156 GCA_964548935.1 uncultured Saprospiraceae bacterium | reverse complement strand
TTACAGCAATTATGAAAAAAATCATTTTAATATTCGGTGTGGTCATAGGCGCATTACTCTCGACTAATGCAATAATCCACATGAACATGATGTATACGAATCCTAATTACAAAGGAAACGATGTATTAGGATATGTGACCTTGGTGGTTATTTTTTCGCTGATCTTTGTTGGTGTTAGGAATTATAGAAACAAATATCTCGGTGGCACGATTTCCTTTCTTCAAGCGCTTAAATCGGGAGCATTAATTTGTTTTATTGCTTCTACGGTCTACGTTACTATTGGCTTATCCTATTATTACTTATTCGCCCCTGACTTTATTGATGTATTCACGGATTTTATGATCAGACATAGCGCGCCAGACGAAGTTGAGGCGACAACTGCTCAAATGGCTAATTTCAAGGAAATGTATAAGAATCCTCTCTTCGCTATTTTGGTTAGTTATTTAGAGGTCCTACCTATCGGGATGATTGTCGCTTTAGTTAGTGCGCTTATTGTCAAGAAAAAGTAATCTGGCAACAAACATCCACAAGGGTCGACACGATCCTCCATCATTACTTTTGATATAAGCTCGGGAGATGTATGTCACTTGGAGCAAAACAGATCCGAAATTACCTCTAATCAATCCTGAACCTATACTGACCTACCAGGTATCATAGCATGATCTTTTTACTCCTCATCCCAACTCTTCAAAGTGCTTATCATTAAATTGTGCGGCGTTTAATTACGGACTGCCTGTTCACCACAATATGAAGAATAATACTCCCTCTTTCTTTTACTTGATTTTTTTCAGTACGATCTTCTCTTGTTCAATAGTGGATAAAAAGAGCGCACGTTCAAATGATGTTGAATCGTCAGAAGCAATTACGATAGCTATTGGAGGTGATTGGGATGATAAATGGGGCCCAGATGGAGCAACAGAATTAAGCCTTAAGAACGGATCTACTCATGATTTAATTCTAATGCTTGGAGATTTGTCTTACGACGGTATTGATCATGACTTTGATTACAATATTCAAAATGCAAAGAACTGGGCTGCCAAGGCAAACAAAACAGTCGGCAATACACCTATGCTGTTTGTGGCAGGAGATCACGATAGTAAAAATCAAGATGGAGATATAATGACCTATGCCCAAACACTTAATTTCCCTAGTGGGA
>CAZJTO010000632.1:0-1157 GCA_964548935.1 uncultured Saprospiraceae bacterium | reverse complement strand
CCGTCGCCATCTGCGTCAGCGCTATCATCAAACCCTAAACAAACGTCTACGTCGTCACAAACACCGTCATTATCACTGTCTCCTACTGTACAATTGTTCATGCCAGTATCCGTATCGTTCATGCCAGTATCCATATCATTATCACAACCATCCGGAACACCATCACCATCCGAATCTAAATTATCATCAAAGCCCATGCAGATATCTTCCAAATCACATATGCCATCATTATCACTGTCATTCAATGCCACAATTTGAGCACCGCAGGTTACTAATGATGCAATTTGTGCAGCGGTAGCTGCCACAGGAGAGTTAAACTCTACAGGGATATATTGACGAGGTAATGAACAACCATCAAAAGTTTGATCACATACAGGATCTAATACTACATCTGCAAATGATCCTCCAGGCGAAGCATAAAGAGCTAATCTGCTTGCTTCTGCTTGTACAGTTGCTCCAACTACGGTTACTGAAGCATCAAATGGCGATGCTTTAAGCGCATCAATACCATCATATGGCTCAATCTGTGAGCAATTCACAAAAGCACCCGGTCCTTCACACTCTAATCCTGTAAAGGCATCACTAAAGATGACTATTTCTAATCCATTTTCACTAAGGTGTCCTAAGGTGCCATTAGTCATTAATTCTCTGGCACTATTCATAGCTGAATTGAGATCATCTCCTCCTGAAGGACAAGGTTGCTCAACACAAAACTGACGCTGTACACTAGTGATTGATCTACCGTTTTCAAAATCCAACTCAATAGAAACCTCTTGACCAAAATCGCCGCCATAATGCATAACTGCCACTCTAGAAGTTGGACAGTTGGCCTGAATGTTCGCAATCGTCGCTACGATCGTTTGCTCGAATAGTGCATATTCTTCAATGCTAATACTCTGGGAATTATCAATTACGAATAGTACATCAGTGTTGATCGTATCGGCAGTCTCACAAACTTGGAATCCGGTATTACCATCACCATTACCTGTATCAGGGCTATCACATCCATCAGGGATGCCGTCTCCATCCATGTCTGCACTATCATCAAATCCTGGACAGATGTCACACAGATTTGGTACGCCGTCTCCATCGTCGTCATTCTTGTCATTTCCTCCAGGACAGATGTCTACGCTATCACAGACCCAATCGTTATCAGA
>CAZJTO010000631.1:0-1167 GCA_964548935.1 uncultured Saprospiraceae bacterium | reverse complement strand
GGGTTAAACGATTTAGTCAAGATCTTGATCTCAAAGTTCCACATATGGGTTGGAACGAGATTCAATCTAAGACATCAGATCACCAGCTTTTAAATGGTGTAGACAACAACGATCATGTGTATTTTGTACACAGTTACTATGTTGAAGACAATAAATTCAGCATTGCATCAGCTAGATATGGTATAGACATATGCGCTGCAGTACATAAAGACAATTTCTATGGCATTCAATTTCATGCTGAGAAAAGTGGTAGCGTAGGTGAACAGATATTAGCAAACTTCATTAAGTTGATCATATGAAAATCATACCTGCAATAGATATCATTGATGGCAAATGTGTCAGATTAACACAAGGGGATTATAACCAGAAGAAGGTGTATGATGAAAGCCCTCTTGATGTGGCGACAGACTTAGTTCGTAAGGGTATCAGACATCTACATTTGGTCGATTTAGATGGAGCTAAGTCGAGCTCCCCAAAGAACCTCTATACGCTGAATCAGATTGCCTTGGATACCGATCTTATGATCGACTTCGGCGGAGGAATAAAGAGCGAAGACTCTTTGATCCAAGCTTTTAGGTCAGGTGCTCATCAAGTCAATATCGGGAGTCTTGCGATTAGAAACCCAATTCTCGTCAAGTTCTGGATTATGAAATATGGCTCTGACAAAATTATTCTTAGTGCTGATGTCAAAGAAGGTCGTATAGCCGTTAATGGCTGGCAGGAAAAAACAGAAATTGAACTCTTTGATTTCATCAATGACTTTTCTGATGATGGCGCTGTAAATTTTGTCTGTACAGATATCAGTAAGGATGGAATGATGCAAGGTTCTTCCGTAGAGTTATACGATAAAATCTTGGACAATTTCCCACATATCAAGCTTACCGCGAGCGGTGGAGTGTCCAGCATTAAGGAGATGATGACACTTCAGGAGATCGGTGTTGATGGTGTCATATTGGGCAAAGCTCTCTATGAAGGAATGGTTGATCTCGAAGAAGTAGTTAGAACATTTGATATCGTATAGTTCATGCCACTTACCAAACGTATCATACCCTGTCTCGATATCAAGAATGGTCGAACGGTCAAAGGAGTTAATTTTCTCGAACTCAGAGATGCCGGGGACCCAATAGAGCTAGCTCGCAAGTATGCCGAGCAAGGCGCTGATGAACT
>CAZJTO010000630.1:0-1173 GCA_964548935.1 uncultured Saprospiraceae bacterium | reverse complement strand
TAAGAATTTATTTAATTATTAGTCTAAATATCTATAATCACTTTTTTGGAAATATGACTGTCGTAGCTTTCGAGATCTACGCCATTTACCTAGTGAAACAATGGCATCTTTAAAAGATTTACTCAGAACTTTTAGCTTGCCATCTGTGGTGATATAATTTCTATATACGATGCGCAGAAGCAAAGAGATTAGAGGGAAGTTGGCGTTGGGATCGGATGCTTCTACTAAAAATTGAAATTTCGCAAGATGTTCTTTCTTATAAGCACCATCATTTTTTCCTCTGCTATGGATTGCATAAGTATTAGGAACAATGTGAGTAGATAATCCTTGATGCCTCACTCGATTGACGTAGTTCCTGTCTTCACCATAATGGAAAAACAAGGGATCAAATCCACCTACCAATCTTATTGTACGCTTCGGTAAAAGCCAGATTGCAGCATTACTAAAAGTGATTGGATAGCTTTCTTGCGAGTCAACCGTATTCAGTAAGCAGGCATCAACAAGACTACTCGGATGGTGTTTGAACAGAAATATTTTGAAATTATAATCGAGCTGCTCTTTAGAATTATCAATATGGATGGGGCTAAAAATCCCGATGTTCTCATTGCTAATATTCGTGCTGACTTTTAGAAACTTTGAGAGATTATCGCTGTCGAAGAATACATCTTGATTGAGCAATAAGACGAAGTCAGCATTGTGACTTAGGGCATTGTTGATACCTATGTTATTTGCACGACCGAAACCTAGGTTTTCATCAAGTGAGATAAGTTCTATGTCCTGTCCATAATCTGCTAAGATATTGGGCGTATTGTCGCTGCTGTTGTTGTCGACAACTATGATTTGACTCAGTAAGTTCGAACTTTCCAAGAGTGTGTTGAGACACTTAGAAATGACATTTTGTCCATTGTAAGTGACGATTACAACTGATACGTTTGGCTCTACGCTCATTACTTATATCCCAAATTAAAAATCACGCAAGATAGCCTGTATTATACTAGGATATAGAACGATGAAAGTCTGATTTAAGACTTTTTGATAGTAGGGATGTAAACCCGCAAGGGATAACTGAGTTCGGCACAAAATTGGCCTCAGTTTGAGATAGGGATGTTTAAATATTCCTACTGAATAGCGCACATAGGCTGCACGGTAAAGGTCTTATTTGCAGTAACTAAA
>CAZJTO010000629.1:0-1175 GCA_964548935.1 uncultured Saprospiraceae bacterium | reverse complement strand
GGTGGTAGAGCAGGTGGGGAGCGCCAACAAATGACGCTTAAGGGTATAGTCCAAGATTTGAATAATAGCCTACCGCTTGAGTTTGCTACACTATCAATATATAGCTCATCAGACTCTACGCTTGTTTCTGGGGCATTGACTGAGCCAGGAGGCGTGTTTGAAGTTAGCTTGCCCATGGGACGCTACTATGGCGAAGTAGAATTTATCGGATATCAGAAAAAGATGATCGATCTCGCAGTAGACCGTGAAACTATAAGTGCTAATCGAGGCGTCGTAGACATGGGTGTGATCGGGATGACGACTGATGCCATTCAATTAGATGGAGTTGAGATTACTGCAGAGCGTAGTGAAACCATCATGGCCCTTGATAAGAGGATCTTTAATGTAGGTCAAGACCTTGCTAACCGAGGAGGGACTGCCGAGGACATCTTGGATAATGTGCCATCAGTAACTGTCGATCTGGATGGGGCAGTGAGCCTACGAGGTAGCGCCGGAGTGCGGATATTGATCAATGGACGACCTTCTGGGCTTGCAGGTGCGGATAATACAAACGGTTTAAGATCCATTCCGTCGAGCTTAATAGAGCGTGTAGAAGTCATTACGAATCCTGGCGCTAGGTATGAAGCAGAAGGTGCGGCTGGAATCATCAATATCGTACTCAAGAAAGAAGAGCAATCAGGATTCAATGGGTCATTTGATGTGAATACGGGATATCCTGCTCAAGCAGGGGTCAGTGCTAATGTCAACTATCGCAAAGGTCGAGTCAACTGGTTTGCTAATGTCGGTGTGCAGTATAGAGAGACCGAAGGTGGTGGATTCTCGTTTTTAGAGACGCAAGGAGATTCGGAGACTTTCTTTCAAGAGATCACTCAAGACAGAGACCGTACAGGCTTATCCAATAGCTTTAGGGGCGGGATAGACTATTACCTCTCGGATAAAGAAAATATCACTGGATCATTTTTATATCGAAACTCTGATGAGGACAACTTCGCAGTGCTTGAGTATTTTGATTTTGTCGATTTTTTTCCAAGCAATCTCACTACAGAAACCATACGTACTGATGACGAAAGAGAGGATGAGAGCAACCTAGAGTACAGCGTCACCTATCTCAAGGAGTATAGCTCCAGAGATCATAAGCTCGAGGCGACCGTGCAATATAGAGATGAGATCGAATC
>CAZJTO010000628.1:0-1176 GCA_964548935.1 uncultured Saprospiraceae bacterium | reverse complement strand
TTACAGATGAATGTATCGACAGTACAATGGTAGTTACCCAAAATATAAATATCAACGACCTTCCAGTTGCAAGACTTGTAAGTCAAAATATTACGGCCGATAATGGCGAAGGAAATGGCATGATTGACCTGACATTTGCAAGCTGTAGTGATAGTATTAGCTTTCAATGGTCTAACGGAGCAACTACCGAAGATCTTCCAAGAGTTATTCAAGGTGATTACACCTTGGTCATTTCTAATGAGTTAGGATGTATGGATACTCTCGAATTCGTTGTTCCTTCGCAGGATCCAACTGCATTTTTACTGCAAGTTCGTGATCGTGACAACGAGTTCATTGATGTCAACACGATTACGATCCAAAGAGCGACAGGCGCCGATATCACCACGAATATTATTAGACTAGACGTAGGACGATACCAGGTAGCAGCTACCAATCAGACCGTCATCAGGGGAGATCAGGTCTGTATGGACATTAATGAACCTGCATCCATAGACCTAAGTGTCTTAGATGTGATCCGTGCGCAGAGGCATATATTAGGACTTGAAAGTGCTTGTGCTGAAGACCTTGTAGCAGGAGATGTAAACTTTTCTGGTGGTTTATCTGTCGGAGATCTCGCATTAATG
Organism: uncultured Saprospiraceae bacterium; assembly: GCA_964548935.1. Lineage (GTDB taxonomy): Bacteria > Bacteroidota > Bacteroidia > Chitinophagales > Saprospiraceae > GYS-P2D. The sequence continues at coordinate 553 of CAZJTO010000628.1, read as the reverse complement.
CAACGTATCATATTAGGTTTAAGTGAAGACTACCCCGATAGTCTGAGTTGGACATTTATGACAGAAGGATTCACCCCAGTATCTGCGAGACAACAGGGTTGTGTAGAGATCGAAGATGACTTTTTTGAGGATCGAGTAATCGACGTTCAGGCTATTAAACTGGGTGACTTCAGGTGTGACAGATAGAAGCTAATCTGTAGAATAAAAATGGCTCAACTACTAATTGGGCCATTTTTTATTACTGAATAGCGCATTTAAGCTAAACTGAATAATTGTTTTGAGTTTGATGGTCGATGATGTGTCATTCTTAGAAGGATGACATTGAAGATATCTACTTCCATTTTATATTTATTGAACCTGAAGACAAATTCATCAAGATAAGCTTATAGATCTCTAACGCTTCCATATATACCCCTTATAGTGGCTTTCATAGTCATGATTAACCGATGCATAGCATCAAAATTCTTTCCTCCGTTTGAGTTTTTCTGAGTGATCTGCCAGCCCTTACTTCTGAGGCTCTTGTAAGAACGCCATCCATCTGTGATAATCTGAG
>CAZJTO010000627.1:0-1182 GCA_964548935.1 uncultured Saprospiraceae bacterium | reverse complement strand
AAAAATACAATTCTTAAGAGTCCAAATAAGTATTAGTATATCAGTTCAGGTAAATATATTTTTGCAACATGTCATATGCTCTCAACGAAAATATCATAGCACTTGCCACACCTACGGGCATTGGTGCCATAGGTGTTATCCGAATGTCAGGCCCGGATGTGATCAGCATTTGTAATCGATTCTTTACTGGGCAGGACCTGACAACGGTGGATGGCCATACCGTTCACTTCGGCAAACTTAAAAATGAGGATAGTAAGATCTTAGATGAATGTCTCGCTACAGTGTTTCGGGCACCTCGCAGCTACACCAGGGAAGATAGTGTTGAGATCTCCTGCCATGGCTCGGCTTATATCATAGATCAGATCATACAATTGTTCGTTCGCAATGGTGTGCGTATGGCTGATCGAGGCGAATTCACATTGCGGGCATATCTCAATGGACAACTTGACCTTACACAGGCAGAGGCGGTATCAGATCTAATTGCCTCTGAAAACGAGGCTACACATGAAATCGCCATGAACCAGATGCGTGGAGGTTTCTCTGATGAGATCCAGAAGTTAAGACAAGAGTTGATCGAATTTGCCAGTTTGATCGAACTGGAGTTGGACTTTGGCGAGGAGGATGTAGAGTTTGCCGATCGATCAAAACTTACAGCCTTAGTAGAGAAAATACAACAAGTCATATCAAAACTGATCCACTCCTTTCAACTTGGCAATGTGATCAAGAATGGGGTCTCTACAGTGATCGCTGGCAGACCTAATGCGGGCAAGTCGACCCTACTCAATGCACTCCTTAACGAGGAGCGGGCTATTGTCTCTACAATCGCCGGCACTACTCGAGATACCATCGAAGAAGGCCTGAATATCAAGGGCATCAACTTTAGATTGATCGATACTGCTGGTATCCGCCGTGCTCAAGATGAAATCGAAAAAATCGGTGTCGAGCGAACCATTGAAAAAATTGCCCAGTCGACTTTAGTGATCTATGTATTTGATGTGACAGCAACAACACCTGAAGATCTATGGGATGATGCGGAGCGATTCCTTCAAGGCAGTCAAGCCCTGACGGCTAAGAGTAAGCAGGTCTACATCGGCAACAAGATGGACCTCAATCCCTATACCCGCCCTGAAGACTATTACTCGGAAGGGTTTATCTCGTATGATAACCTCATCACTGCCTCTG
>CAZJTO010000626.1:0-1190 GCA_964548935.1 uncultured Saprospiraceae bacterium | reverse complement strand
TGATGGAAACTCCGATAAACCTTAATAACATAGGAGTTAATAATAGTCAGGAGAACTATTATGGTCTGTAGGCGTTTTCATCGTCACAAATATAGTAATAAATTTATATATAAAAAATTTACATATGATTTTTTGAACTGTAATAGACAAATTATCAGCCATATAGATATTCGAAATTCTTTAATATTTCAATTCCTAATCTATTCTATGAAGGTTGATGAGCGAAGGTCTATATTTACGCTCCTGTACGAACTAAGGGATTATGGTATTTCTTGATTTTGAGCAACCACTGGAGAGTCTTTATGAGCAGCTTGAGACTATAAAAAAGCTTGAGACTGAAGGTGATATAGACGTCTCTGATAAGATAAAAGAGCTAAACGCACATATCCGCAAGAAGAAAAAAGAAATATTTACAGACTTGACGCCCTGGCAGAAAGTACAGCTTTCAAGGCACCCTGCTCGTCCATACACATTGTATTATATAGAGCAGATCTGTAAAAAGTTTACTGAACTTCATGGAGATAGAAAGTTTGGAGATGATAAGGCTATCGTCGGAGGCTTGGGATCTATCGATGGTCAGACGGTGATGTTCATTGGTCACCAGAAAGGTGTAAATACTAAGATGCGTCAATACCGAAATTTCGGCATGGCTAATCCTGAAGGCTATCGTAAGGCGCTACGACTTATGAAGACAGCCGAAAAATTTAATATTCCTGTTATTTGTTTGATCGACACGCCCGGTGCCTATCCGGGGATCGAAGCAGAAGAGCGAGGTCAAGCTGAAGCCATAGCTCAAAACCTTATGGAAATGGCACAATTGACCGTTCCAATACTATGCTATATCATCGGAGAAGGAGCTTCAGGTGGAGCCTTAGGCATTGGGTTAGGTGATCGGATCTTTATGCTGGAATATACCTGGTATACTGTTATTTCGCCTGAGTCTTGTTCGTCCATATTATGGCGGACCTGGGATTATAAAGAACAGGCTGCGGAATCACTAAAATTAACTTCGGATCATATGCTGGATTTCGGCTTAATAGATGGTATCGTGACCGAACCGATAGGCGGAGCTCATTCCGATCCTGAAAAAATGGCCAAAGCGCTCAAAAAACATATTAAAACGGAACTTGGAGAGTTGACGCAGATTAAGCCCGCTGACCTGATTCAGGGTAGGCTTGACAAGTATGATG
>CAZJTO010000625.1:0-1201 GCA_964548935.1 uncultured Saprospiraceae bacterium | reverse complement strand
TTCTTGATCCAAACCTGATATCGTCTCTATTGTGCCATCAGCGCAAACCACTTCTATTGGAAAGACCACATCGAAGCAAAGAGTTTCTAAGTCGTCTGGATCGATATTTTGTAGGCACTCAAATAGGCCTCCAAAGCATCTCTCGAATAGGTCAACAAATTCATCATCACTATTGATGTCCTCAGTGCCCTCTTCAGTTTCTACAGAGATCGGATATACCAGCATCGGCTGCTCCAATTCATCTCCACGGTCTTCTAACCATACTTCTATAAACGTCTGTAGTTCTTCTTCGCTATTAAATTCCTGGGGTGTCCCGTCAGGCAGTATCACTGTGATCGGGTAGTTGATGGAGAAACACAATAGATCAGTTGGACCAAACCCACTCGGCCCTGATCGCGGAGATGCTAATAGCGTGAGTCCTGCTGTAGACAACGTCATGTCATCCGTGGCATCCTCATCTGATGATGAACAAGACGCAACTATGAATGCGACGATCAAGACAATGCTCCAAACTTTACAATTTTTAAATGCCTCCATACTAATTTGATTTTATAATAGACGTTTCGGAAGTGATAGATGTACTGCAATACTTAGACCAGAACGCCTCAATACTATCTATCATATCCATATCAATGTCAGATTTCTGAATTTTAACAGATCCGCTTTTCCTATATCATTAATAACAGATCAAGCATCTAAACCAGTTTGTCCTGATTGTAATGTGCGCGAGCAACCTATCACGACAGATCCTCTACGAATAATTGTGGATTTTGATCACTTTTTCGAAATTCCACTATGTGGCTGTGACCATTCAAACTGTCGCCTACTTAGCATAGCATAAATACCCTTTGTTAAAATGAGGCCTTTTATGCAAAGTGCTTGTCATTACCGCTCTTGTTGAGCCCAAAAAATGTGATGTCTACAATTTGTCTACGTCTAAGCACCGTAACCTTGTAACAAACCTTTTAAGAGCAAACGAAATGAAAAATTTAATCACCCTTATCCTCGCAATCCTTGTTTCTGGAGTAGCATTCGGCCATGATGTCGAATTGAGATTTACAGAAAACAGAGTAGAAGGCGATCTCTTATTCATAGATATTGACATTAAAGCAACTGACTACGATTTCAACTTAGCTGATCACAGTATTAGAGCATACTACGATCACGCAGCCCTTGAGTTAATCGACATCACAAGCCAACT
>CAZJTO010000624.1:0-1202 GCA_964548935.1 uncultured Saprospiraceae bacterium | reverse complement strand
TCACCATTCGAGCGTGATGTCAATCCGATATCACATACTCAAGTAATTACGGTGTTCGACACTAGAGAGCCGCAACTACTTAGTAGTCCAGACACGATTGTCATGAGTATTGATCCTCATACTTGTACATTTAACGGTCCTTTACCATATGTACTCGCTGAGGAAGAATGTTCCTTTGCGACATTTGATGCCTACATAAGTGGTGGTGGGTTTATCACATTTGAAGGTGAGTTTAATACTCCAGAATTTGACGTTCAAGGAAATAGAATTCCAGTAGGGAGCCATCGTGTTACTAATGTATTTAAAGATGCCTGTGGTAATGTGGCGATTTTCGATTATACACTCATTATCCAAGATTTCATCGCACCTACAGTAATTACAGAGGACACCGTATTCTTATCTCTTACTCCACGACAGGGTGATGATAATAATCTTACTAAGGTCGGAGCAGATGCTATCGATGCCGGATCCAATGATAATAATTGTTCGGAAATAGATCGATGTCTCTTATTTGAGGTGGAGTTTGACAATCCTATTATTCGAGGAGGAGTTCACTTACAAGATGATGCTGGCAGATTCATGTATACTCCAAGCCAGGATTATTCTGTAGAAATTTTTGAATTCTCGTTCTTCGACGGTAAGGATACCTTGACTGAATCCATCAGCTATACCTACTGCCGATCGGAGTTGGCCTTTGACTGCACAGACATCGGCCCTCATGATGTTGTGCTCCTCGTCTCAGACACATCTGGTAATGTTAATTCTGGTCATACAACAGTAGTTATAGAGGACAAAGGACTTGTCCGTCTCATCTGCGATGATGTGACAATAGATTGTGGCGAAGATTTCTCGGTAGAGGCTATAGGCATCCCACAGATGATAGGTTCGTCTTGTCAAGGCTCTACAATACATAACATCGACATCGAGGATTTCATAACATGTGGAATCGGACAAATAGAACGCGAGTGGTATGTAGACTCAGTATTTGCCTGTAGTCAGATCATAACTATTGAAGGAATGGGTAATGAAGCGTTTAATCCACTTACTATCAAATGGCCGATACATGTGGATGGGACTGTTCAATCTGGTATTGCAAGAACGTGTGATAATAATACGATCAACATCAGTTCAACAGATGTCAACATGGCCGATGAACTCAGTTGTGATGGAATGGTCAGCACAGCACCAATATGGTGTGAAAC
>CAZJTO010000623.1:0-1203 GCA_964548935.1 uncultured Saprospiraceae bacterium | reverse complement strand
GCAGTCAAACCCCATATTATCGATGCTCTCAAGAAACAAATCGGATTTGGCATATCCACTGATATTGCATATAGCATCGGTCAGGGCAAAAACTTTAAAATGTTGCAGGAATTAAATAGCCAACATCATTTTTTTAAGAGGATCGAACCGCTCCCTCACCCCAGATGGGTCATGCAATATCAAAAGAGACATCTAGAAAGTCATATTGATACCTACGTTTCGACATTATCAGAATACGTACATAGTCGATAAATTCATATTGCATGCAACTTAAGCCCATGTTAATACGTCACTAAATAAAAAACCAATGAAAAACATCATTTTAGTCGCCCTCTCCATACTCTTCACGTTGCCAACTATAGCAGGTGATCGGGTGACACGGTCACTCAAAACATTTCATGCAATCGACATCTCCAAAGGCACGGAGGCTCTGTTGGTGCAATCTGATGTCAACAAGATAGATATCGAAGCAACAGGTGTAGATCTCAAAAAAATTAAAACTGAGGTCAAGAATGGCATACTCAAAGTGAGTGTTGATACAGATTGGTGGCGTCTGAATTGGAATAGCCAGCGCAAGATCAAAGTGAAGGTTTATCATACTGAGAAAATAAGTGGTATAGATTGCTCTGGTGGCTCAAGAATAAGTGCTGATCACAATCTGTCAGCACAACAACTTAACATCGATGCTACTGGTGGCAGTTCGATCCACCTCAGCATAGACTCAGAAGCTACAATGATTGATATGAGCGGTGGAGCGATATTAACATTAGAAGGCCAATCCAATCAATTGGAAATTGATGCCAGCGGAGGGGCGATATTGACAGGAGTGAAGCTTATTACCCAAGACGCTGCTGTAGATGCCGGCGGAGGAGCGATAGTTAAAGTCACAGTCAATAAAGCATTGTCTGTAGAAGCAAGTGGTGGTGCACAGGTCTTATATAGAGGAAATCCTACTGATACAGACATAGATAAGAGTGCTGGAGCAATAGTCAGTAGGATGTAATACACTCTGATAACAATTCTGTGATTATATTGTCGTGCTCCCTATAACTATTGAGCATAACTATTATAATAGATGAATCTGCAGCGTGCACTCATTGGGCTAACAGGTCCTCTTGTTTTTATCACTATATACTTCCTTTTCAGGCCTGCTGAGTTGAGCAGAGAAGGTGTTGCGGTACTTGGTATTGCGGCGTGGATGGC
>CAZJTO010000622.1:0-1207 GCA_964548935.1 uncultured Saprospiraceae bacterium | reverse complement strand
CAGAGTGGTTTACGACTGCTCCAACTAAAGCAGCACCCAAGGCACTCGAAAGAGCAGGTTTAAAAATGAGTGATATGGATCTGTTTGAAGTTAACGAAGCATTTTCTGTAGTTGCACTAGCATTTGCAGAGACTTGTGGCATCTCCCAAGACATTATGAACATCAATGGAGGTGCTGTTTCATTAGGACATCCGCTGGGATGCTCAGGTGCTCGTATATTGACGACATTAGTCCATGGCCTGCACAATGAAGATCAGAAAAATGGTTTGGCTACATTATGTAATGGCGGCGGCGGCGCCAGTGCAATGGTGATTTCTAAAGTTTAAATAGACTAACTTTATCATTATGAAAAAGTCGATTTTATCAATATGCATGCTATTCAGCATAGTATCCTATAGCCAAGAAGTAGTCGATATCACCTTTGAAGGCAACCTCAGTCAAGGGTTCTTCACTGTACTCTCAGCTACTTTAGGGTTAGACATAGAGTTGACTAGCGGGGTAGATTTATTCAGAATGACCTATACGACTACAGGTTCTGATAATGCTGAAGATATTGCAAGTGGATTGCTTATCCTTCCTGATAACATTACGGGGCCTCTGCCGATCATAAATTATCAGCACGGCACTACGGATGGCAGAGATGATGTCCCTTCTAATCAGTCTGGGCAGGAGTTTTTGCTTGCTGCAGCTTTTTCTACGATGGGTTTTGTTGCATATGCACCAGACTATATTGGCATGGGTACATCAAGAGGATTTCACCCCTACGTCAATGCTGAGACTGAAGCTAGGGCGAGCATTGATATGCTTTCTGCTGTGAAATCTTACTTGACCTCTGAAGAAATCGCCTTTACGGATCAATTATTTATTACGGGATATAGCCAGGGTGGACATGCTGCCATGTCAGCGCACAGAATGATCGAGCAGGAGCTTTCTGATGAACTAACGGTCACCGCAGCATTGCCGATGAGCGGCCCATATGATATTTCTGGCATTATGACCGATATTCTATTTACGGATCAAGAGTTTTTCTTCCCATCTTATATAGTCTATAGCACGCTTGGCCTACAGGCTGTCAATCCGGACCTATTCGACGATATTAGTGAGGTGTTCAGACCTGAATTTGTTGATATCATTAGACCATTTGCCGAAACTGGTAATGGTCTCGGTGCTATGAATCGTCAGTTGATAGATCTCCTACAGCAAAACT
>CAZJTO010000621.1:0-1207 GCA_964548935.1 uncultured Saprospiraceae bacterium | reverse complement strand
CAAATTTTCTCATTGATGTTTCAGCATAATACGCCGCAAGAGGTTTTTAAGTTTTTGAGTGAGCACACATCTCTGTGGGAGGAGGTTAAGATCTTCTGGACACTTCCGTTTTGGCCATTTTTGAGCTCTTTTTGGATGAGCAATGTCTTAAATAAAACAAAAAAATAGCATTAAGTGAACTAAAGGCCTTTACTTGCTTGTCTATACGTTATAACTTTAGGTTTAAATAGGTCTGTTGATCAAGTGATCAATAAGGCCACATAACAAGCAACATGATATTATTTCGCTTTCTTCTTTTTACATTTTTATTAGGTGCTACTCAATTATCTACTGCACAAGACACTGCAGATAACGCAGAATCCATCAAATGGTATACTTGGGAAGAAGCACAAGAAATGGCAGCCACCAATCCTAAGAAAGTATTTGTAGACTTATATACCAACTGGTGCGGTTGGTGTAAGAGAATGGATGCGACGACATTTCAGGATCCAGAGGTTATACAATACCTCAATGAAAACTTTTATCCAGTAAAGTTTAATGCGGAGCAGAAAGAGACTGTCATGTTTAATGATAGAGAGTTTACCTACTACGTCGAGGAAGGGAAGAAAAAGGGTGTACATCTCTTAGCGTATGCTCTACTCGATGGGCGTTTAGGATATCCAGCATTTGTTACCCTTGATGAGACTTATGCTCGTATTATGATCTCTCCAGGTTACAAGAAGGTACCACAACTCATAGAGGAATTAACTTTCGCCAATGACGAGAAGTATAAGGAAATGTCTTGGGAGGATTTTCAAAAGGGAGAATAGCAACAACACTCTTTCCTACTTTGAAGGTAAGCGCATTTATGTGCGTATAGCTTGAGGCTAAGCCTGTAATTTCTAAAGAACACTCATTCGTTCTCCTTTGATGAGGAGAATTTTAATGAGATACTATTTACGCAGTGCCTAGTATTTTTGGCAGTAAATCGCTCGCCTATAAAGACGTGCCCCAGATGACCATCACATCGAGTGCATACAATTTCAGTACGTCTACCATCAGCGTCAGGGATTCTTTTTACTGCACCCTCGATCTCATCGTCAAAGCTGGGCCATCCACATCCGGACGAAAATTTATCTTGAGAATGATATAGAGGGGCATCACATTGGCGACATAGATATGTACCAGATTCTTTGTGGTTATCATAAGCTCCTGTGAATGGCATCTC
>CAZJTO010000620.1:0-1208 GCA_964548935.1 uncultured Saprospiraceae bacterium | reverse complement strand
ATGAGCATGGGCATGGGAGGTGCATTCTTCATGCCGCTGATTGGTCAGGATGAAAACGGTCGACGGCTGATCAAACCACGTCCTAATGACTTCGCAGGGTTGGACCATAAGATTACGGCTATTACGCTGGGTGCTGGGTCACGTGGCAATGTCTATGGCAACTACTCCATAGAGTATCCTGATCAAATGGATATTGTCGGTGTTGCAGAACCGATCCCGATCCGCAATGAGCGATATAGCAAGAAACATGATATAGAGGAACGCAATCGATTTGATACCTGGGAGCATGTATTTGAGCGACCGAAGTTTGCCGATGCGATCATCATCACCACGCCTGACGACCTGCATTATGGCCCTTGTATGCAGGCATTAGAAATGGGATACGACGTACTCCTCGAGAAACCCATATCGCCATCAGAGCAGCAATGTCGAGACATACTTGCCATGGCACAAAAGACACAGCGCATCGTCGCAGTATGCCACGTGTTGCGCTATGCACCCTACTTCATAGAGCTACGAGATTATATCCAATCTGGCAAGATCGGAGAACTGGTGAGTATCTCACATTTTGAGCCGATCGAGCATGTGCATATGTCACATAGCTTCGTGCGTGGCAACTGGCATAACAGCAAAGAGACTACGCCGATTATACTCGCCAAGTCGTGCCATGACATGGATATCATGCGATGGATTATTGGTGAGTCTTGTAATAAGGTATCTGCCTTCGGCAGTCTCAAGTGGTTTCATGAAGGCAACAAGCCCGAAGGAGCTACGCCTCGATGTATCGATGGTTGTGCCATTGAGTCCACCTGTCCCTACAGTGCATTAAAAGTCTACCATAGAGATCGTGACTGGACGTATGTCTTTGACCTGCCTGATGATCGAGAGAAGCATGGTGATGCCATATTAGAGTATCTGCGTACGACTAACTACGGTCGCTGTGTCTACCAGATGGACAATGACCAACCGGATCACTATGTAGCCAATCTCCTCTTTGACAAGGATATCACCGCATCATTTAGCATGGAGGCATTCACCTCCTATCATGGGCGTCGCACCAGAGTGATGGGCAGTCACGGCGATATCGTTGGGGATATGCGCAGCTTCGAACATACCGACTTCCTGACTGGAGAGAAGACACAATGGTCGATGAATAGTGATGGTCACGGTGGCGGCGATTGGCGCTTAGTTACCGATTGGCTTAAAGC
>CAZJTO010000619.1:0-1214 GCA_964548935.1 uncultured Saprospiraceae bacterium | reverse complement strand
TTTTAGTCTCAATGTAGATGTTTTGAAGGGTTTGTTAAGAAGAAATCGCCACCAATTGAGTTATCATCAGTGGCGGCACCGTACATTTGACAGCACTAATAGGTCGTATATGTCTCACAGAATTGCTCCTTCTCTACTCGCCGCAGATTTCGCTAATCTGCAACGGGATATAGAGATGGTCAATGCCAGCCAGGCTGATTGGCTACATATTGATGTAATGGATGGCATATTTGTTCCCAATATCAGTTTTGGTCAAGTCTTAATGCCGTTTATTCATGAGCATAGCGAGAAGCCTCTTGATGTTCATCTGATGATTGAGCAACCAGAGCGATATGTAGAGCAATTTGTTGATCTGGGTGCTGAAGTTGTCAGCGTACACTATGAGGCAACAAAGCATCTGCATCGCACGATACAATTGATCAAGTCCAAAGGAGCAAAAGCCGGAGTAGCCCTTAATCCACACACTCCTGTGGAAGTGCTGCGTGATGTCCTTGAGGAGATCGATTTGGTGGTGATCATGAGTGTCAACCCGGGATTTGGGGGACAAAAGTTCATCTATCAGACCTTACCCAAAGTAAAGCGGTTGAAAGGCATGATTATAGACATTAACACAGACACCTTAATCGAGATAGACGGTGGTGTGAGTCTGACCAATGCAGAATCTTTATTACAGCAGGGCGCAGATGTATTAGTGGCTGGCAGCAGCGTATTTAAATCTAATAATCCGCAGGAAACAATCGTTTCATTGAAGTCTATCCAAGAGTTTAAACACTATTAATGAAGAAGTGGAGCTTAAGTATTTGGTTGGTTTTTATTGGCCTAGTTTCTTTTAGTCAGACGACCTACCAAGGGCGGATCACAGACATCAGCGGAGATATTCCGATTGAGTTGGTGACGATTTTCTTTGCAGGGGATAATGTGCCTGCAGAGTCAGATCCAGATGGACGCTACAGCATCAGCACAAACTCAACTGAGGGTGGAGAATTAGTATTTACTAGGCTGGGCTATGAAGAACTCAGAGTTCCAGTAAGTCTCAATAATCGTGTCAACATATTAAATATCCAGTTGACTGCTGTTGACTCCGATATCGATGTAACCATCACCGACAACAGGATCGATCGCACCGGGACGAACACCTCTAATACCGAAGCGATTCGGCTGCTTCCGTCGACCACGGGAAATCTTGAGAGCGTCCTACCGCATATTGCACTCGG
>CAZJTO010000618.1:0-1215 GCA_964548935.1 uncultured Saprospiraceae bacterium | reverse complement strand
GAGTATAGTGGATTGCTGAGATCATAGGGTAGGACCCCATCAGCGGGATTCATGTCCGCTATTGGCCCTATAAAAAATCCATATTCTGCGAGTGTCTTGTACGGCTCGGCTGCAACACGCACACCACGCTGTGAGCTACTGCAGCTCCACAGTACAACCCATAGCAGTATTAGGTTAGCTATTACAATCCGTATTTTCATCTATGCTGTACTATTTTACAGCGATCCAGTTGTCATATGATCCCAGTTCGAGGCCTGGATTGGTACAATCAAATAGGGACATATCATGATTGACATTTTGCATGATGGCCTGAGGTGTGCCACCCATGCCTGCGTTGAGATTGGCAAAAGAGATGTCACCATTATTCTTGATGCAGATCCCTGTCGGTTTGCCATTGTCATCAATTAGGTCAGGTCTGTAGATGCCATCCACTGTGATGTCAAACGATTCTCCCCCAAATACTGCTGTGAACAATTTGCCGAGATCCGTAGTCATGTCTGGAGGTCCTTGGGTGCCCGTGATCGTATTATCATATATGCTGATGAAGCTGTTGAATGGATCATACTCTTTGGACTCAAATGGGAGTCCAGTGAATAGCCAGGTATTAATAGCAATCCCCACGGACTTATGATTGGCGATGGTATTGTTGTATAATTCTACTTGGGTACTTGCCATGACGACCATACCTGTGCCAGGAGGCAGGGTATTGACGACGATGCCCGGCGCAGAGAAGTTCTCTCCATTATTGTTTTCCATGACGTTGTCATATACCTTGATACTGTGACCATTAGCCTGTGGGACGTCGGGCATATCAAAAATCAACATGCCAGCCGTATTGTCGACCGATCTATTGCCATAGACTTCACCAACCCGAGTATTTTCAATTTCTATACCGGCTACATTGTGGTGCGCATAGTTGTTGCGGATCACGACGTTATTAGATTGTCCGATATAGATTCCTGCATCCATGGCATAGGAAGCTTCGCAGTTTTCCATCAGCACGTTGGTGCAGAATACTGGATATAAACCATAGGCCCCATTTTTTTCTGAGGCCCCTCCTGTCCACGTTGTTTCCATACCTCTGATGACTACGTTGGTGCATTCATGTAGCTTAAGGGCATCGCCTTTGCTATCTGCTATAGTGAAGTCTTCGAGGGTGATATCAGTAGCACTCTTGATACTGAACCCTTCGCCGCCTTCGACTTGATCTTTAAA
>CAZJTO010000617.1:0-1219 GCA_964548935.1 uncultured Saprospiraceae bacterium | reverse complement strand
GTGGCTCTTCGTGAAATCCAATACACTCAGTACATTTATCTGGAACGATAAAGTAAATATCTTCATCAACTGGAGGCTGTTGATCATCGACGGCAACTATTTTTCCATTTTCAAGGGTATACTCACCACTGACAGAGGTGCCATCTGAGATAGCCCAATCAACCCCACCTTCATAGATTGCATTGTTAGGGCATTCTGGTTCACAAGCTCCACAATTGATACATTCGTCTGTAATGATGATTGCCATGATATATGATATTAAATAATGAATACAAAAGTAGATTGAAAAAATTGTAAAAAGCAACTGCTCTCTATAATTGACTATACGAACATTGATTGTAGAGTTTAAGAAGAACTTCTCACATTGCGAACAACGCCTCCAAAAAAGCTTACAGCCAGATACGCAACAAAGCATGTCAACAGTCCATAGTGCCAATCAATAATCAGTGTTAGCACCGTACTTACTATGACAAACCATAATTCCCAATTCAAGAGTATAGTTCCATTCTTTAGTGAAAAGAATCTCATATGTATGTTCATACATATAGCTGGGATCACTATCGCAAGCATTGGTAATAAGTCTGAACTATGCGGCGCATCGAATGCATAAAGCAAGACATAACCCGATAGAATGCCTGCAGCAGCTGGTATCGGCAATCCGTTAAAGTCTTCTGCATATTCTTGCGTATTAAATTTTGCTAACCGGAATAGTCCAGAAAGAATAAAGAAAATACATGCTAATAGCGCTTCTGTATCCGAAAACAGGGTATAGTATAAATAAGCTGGAGCTACGCCAAAGCTTATTAAGTCAGACATAGAGTCCAATTGCTTCCCTAATTCGCTTTTGACATTGAGCATTCGAGCCGCAGCACCATCAATAGTATCAAGTATCATTGCCGCCAATACGAGATATGCCCCTAAAATCGGATTACCTAGTAATATGGCTAAGATGCCACATACTGCATTACAGAGTGTTATAAAATTGGGTAACCTACTCATATACCTTCAAATGTATTAAGAACATAATTAATTTGCTCAAGTGTTTGATAAATTTGATGCCGCATTACCTTATTAACGAAAATTATAAGTGAGCTGATTGTTTATGTCATTTCAATTGGTATATATTTGCAATCCTTTTAAAAAGGAAGTTTTTTTGACACATTAATAAGCGAACGTAGCTCAGCTGGTAGAGCACAACCTTGCCAAGGTTGGGGTCGCG
>CAZJTO010000616.1:0-1222 GCA_964548935.1 uncultured Saprospiraceae bacterium | reverse complement strand
CTACCTGTCGGTCTGTAATACTTACTGATGGTCAATCTAATCGCCGAGCTGTCACCAAATCCATAAGACTGCTGAATGAGTCCCTTGCCAAAGGTAGGAGCTCCCACGACGAGAGCACGATCCCAATCTTGCATAGATCCTGAGAATACCTCACTTGAGGATGCCGTCACGCCATCTGTAAGCAAGACAAGCTTACCATCTGCATAGTCTCCTCTATGAGCACATATATGATCCTCTCGCTCGGAGATCACCCCATCAGTAAAGCTGATCAGATTACCCTCATCAAGAAACAAAGAAGACAAGCCAGTGGCTGCTGTAAAGACACCACCGTTATTACCTCGTAGGTCGAGTACGAGAGACTCCATTCCCGCTGCTGCCAAGCTGTTATAGGCGCTTTTGAACTCTTCGACCGTCTTTTGAGTAAACTTGATCACCTTAATATACCCGGTTGACTTGGTCAACATAAATGACGTCTCTACACTGATTAATGGTACTCTGGCCCGCAGTAATTGCTTCGTAAAGGTTTGCTGCCTACGTTGTATGACCAGATCGACTGCTGTGTCAGGATTACCTTGGAGTAAGTCCAAAACCTCATTGATGGGCTTTTGATGCATGGATATTCCATTGACTTCTCTAATTATGTCTCCCTTTTTTAATTCTGATACCTCAGCGGCACTCCCTTTTATAATCGAGGTAACTCTAGGCAAAAAATCAACACTGATCAAGGTCACACCTATTCCTATAAATTGCGTGCCATCATCATTTTGCCTTTGCTTCCGGAGTTCTTCTGCAGATTGATACACCGAGTAAGGATCTAGCTCCGCTGCAATAGCTCGCAAAGCGGCGTCAGTAATCGCCTGTGTGTTAACGGAATCAACATAGTATTCATTGAGATAATACATGGCCCAATCGAGCTTTTCTCCTGCGGCCTCGCCATAATACTTCTCCTGAGAAATAGCCAAAAGTGGACTCAATAATATAGTCCATATAAGAATAATCCTTATCATAATAATTCATTAGTATCAGGCAAAATTACCCAAGAACAATCGCTCTGCACAAAGGAAATTCAATCATTTGAAAATGGTGTAACCATATACGTCGGCACCTCCTTCCAATAAGCAAAAACCGCTTTCATCAGTATAGTTAGGACTCTGACAATCCTTGATAAGTAACAAGAATAACTGAATTATGAAATGTTTAATCATTATTCAGAGCTCGCAGC
>CAZJTO010000615.1:0-1223 GCA_964548935.1 uncultured Saprospiraceae bacterium | reverse complement strand
AAGCTTGCAAGAGAATATAAATTCACCCTATCCACACCCATCAAGGATATTCCTGAAAAGGCGATGGATGTCATCATGAATGGTAAGATAGATAAGGTGATCAAGGAAAAAAGAACGCTATCGGATTATAATCATAACATACTCGATGATGGCCTCATCACTATGCTTCAGAGATGGTATAAGGATACGAGCTCAGAGAAGATTAGAAACTGGGCATCGGACTTCTTGACTATCGTGACCTGCTCCGAGTGTGAAGGCTACCGACTTAAGAAATCATCACGACATTTTAAATTAGGAAAGAAACATATCGGCGAGCTAGCAGTAATGGATCTGTCTGAGTTGAGCTTATGGTTTGCGGATGTCAACAATCATCTGGACGATCGACAGAAGACGATCGCCAAGGATGTCATCAAAGAGATCAAGTATCGCTTAGACTTCTTGATGCAAGTAGGACTCGATTATCTGAGCCTACATCGCCCCACGAGGACCCTATCAGGCGGAGAATCGCAACGTACTCGTCTGGCAACCCAGATCGGGTCTCAGTTGACAGGGATCACCTACGTCATGGATGAGCCGAGCATAGGGCTGCATCAACGGGATAATCAGCGGCTGATTAAGTCCCTCAAGGATCTCTCAGAGATAGGTAATACGGTCATAGTCGTTGAGCATGATAAGGATATCATGCTGGCATCAGATTACCTCATTGACTTAGGTCCCGGTGCAGGGGTCAATGGCGGCAACGTAATTAATCAAGGCAATCCGGCAGAATTTAAAGGGAAAGAAGGCATCACTGCCTCTTATCTGGCACAGAGAGAAGAGATTCCATTTAATAAGAAGCCTCGACCCGGGAATGGAGAAAAACTCGTGCTCGAGGGTGCAACTGGCAATAACCTGAAAGGTCAAAAGTTAAGCATCCCTCTCGGCACATTCACCTGTGTTACTGGCGTGTCGGGCAGTGGCAAGTCATCATTAATTAATGGCACCCTCTATCCCATCCTGCGAGCATATTTTTACAAGAGCAGTCAGCGACCATTACCTTATAAGTCTATAGCGGGGATGGATCATATAGACAAGGTGATCGAGATTGATCAGTCTGCGATCGGGCGAACACCTCGATCAAATCCTGCTACCTATACTAAGCTTTTTGATCCCATCAGGAGGCTGTTTTCTGATCTGCCAGAATCCAAGATTAGAGGATATAAGCCTGGTCGATTTTCATTTAA
>CAZJTO010000614.1:0-1233 GCA_964548935.1 uncultured Saprospiraceae bacterium | reverse complement strand
CTGCATTAGGGGGTGTAGCTACGGGTAGCATAAATGCACATGACGCAGCGACGGTAGCAGATACTAATAGCAAGTATGGATGTACACCCATCGCAATCGCCATTGAGGCCAATATAGGTAAGAGCATAGCTGTAGTCGCTAGATTAGAGGTGATCTCGGTGAGGAAGTTAACTGCTGCAATCAGTAAAAAGAGGATCAACAAGATAGGCAGGCCATTCAGCGAAATGAATTGCTGTCCGATCCATTCAGCTAATCCTGTCGAGGTAAATCCCTTAGCCAGTGCCATGCCACCACCAAATAGAATGAGTACTCCCCAAGGCAATTTTACGGCTTCTTGCCAATTGAGTATGCGGTCACCAGATCGTCCGCTGGGAAGTAAGCATAGCGCAATCCCGGCTGTCATAGCAATGATGCTATCATCGAGCTGTGGTATCCAGATCTGTAGCCACTGGCGAGTGATGAGACATAGGGCGGTAGCTGCAAATACGATGCTTACTACTAGCTCCTGATTGCTGAACACGCCAAGCTGATTTCTCAGGCGATTTATTTCTGGCTTCCCACCGGGAAATTCCGAAACTTTCATTTTGAAGGCTACCCTTGTAAGATAGATCCATGCAATGGCTAATAATATGACAGAGATCGGTAGACCAATCTGTAACCACTGAAAGAAAGTGATCTCAGTATCATAGATCTCCTTGACTATTCCGGCTAGCACCAAGTTGGGAGGAGTGCCAAATAGTGTAGCGATTCCCCCGATGGATGCACTGTATGCTATTGACAATAAGATCATCTTGCCAAATAGATCTCGTTCATCTTCAGGGGTATCAGGATGATCTTTAACTTGAGCGATTATGGCTAAGGCTATAGGCAACATCATGACACTCGTCGCTGTGTTGGATATCCACATAGACATGAATGCTGTCGCCAGCATGAAGCCCAACACAATGCGCTGCATATTAGATCCAACCAAATAGATGATATTCAGGGCGATACGTCGGTGCAGATTCCATTTTTCTATGGCGATAGCCAAGAAAAAACCACCCATATAAAGGAATATATATTTATGACCATAAGCCGCAGTTGTCTCACTGACGGGAACCGCATTGGTCATGGGGAAGAGTATAATCGGCAGTAGTGCCGTAATAGCGATATCAGTATATTCGGTGATCCACCAGATAGCCATCCACGCCGCAATACCAAGTACCGCAACACCTTCTCTGCTCAACTCAGCAG
>CAZJTO010000613.1:0-1235 GCA_964548935.1 uncultured Saprospiraceae bacterium | reverse complement strand
ATATGGTTGTGATGAGTCGACATAATATTGGAGATATTCTCCCGATGATCGAGCTAACTAAACACAATAACATTAGTGTCAGATTCTTGGAGGAAATGCCATTTAATGGCACTGGCAGTCATGAAGATTTGCAGACCTGGAATCACGTACAAATACTGGAATACATCAAACAATATCATCCAGGATTGATCAAAGCTGTTGACGGTCCGAACAGTACATCTGCAGACTATACGATACCGGGTTACGCCGGATCAATAGGTATCATAGCCAGCTATACTCGTACCTTCTGTGGGTCGTGTAATAGAATAAGACTGACGCCTACTGGCCTGCTAAAAACATGTCTCTATGATGATGGCGTGTTTAATATCAGAGACTTAATCCGCAATGGTGCCACCGATCAAGATCTTATAAACGCACTAACAGATGCCCTCAATCATCGAGCTAAAGATGGCTACGAAGCAGAGCAAAATCGTGTCAACACTCAAGTCAGTGAATCCATGGCGACTATTGGAGGATGATCCTTACTAGGTATTTCAAAAGCATTATTGCATTTTGTTATTTACAAAGAACAGAGGTCATGCCCTTATGGTGCCTAGGCCTATTGTACTAAAACCAGAACGAGAGGCCCTCTCACTACTCAATAAATGTCATCTCATAATCTTCATAGAAGAATTCCCCTCGTACATATTCTTTATTTCCATCACCATCTACTCGGTGACTTATGCGATAGGTATTCATTACGAGAGGCAGGTCTGTGTTTTGCCTAGTATTTTCTATCAGTGCGAAGGTCGGTTCATGATAGACCATGCTTGCCACATAAGCACCCGTCTCAGCGTCAAAGTAATACCACCAAGTATCATTAGTGCTGTGATTGTCATGATCTGATGGGTTATAATCAGCCTTTATAACATCAACGGTTGTACCTGACATCTCTTCTTTGCCTAAGTAGCTCAGATTAACAAGATCATCTGCTAACTTGAATGGCATAAACAAGACATAGTGTGCACTGAGGAAACTACTAGTAGCAGACTTGCTGCCGTCAGGAAGTAGCTGTCCATCAATATACTTTTGACCGACGCCATTCTCATACTGGATAGAATGTCTCTGACCGTCATTCATCCAAAATATGGTGGCGGATAGCTGGGGCGAGATGGTATACTCATGATACTGTGTGACATCACTTTCTATGCCCCCATCAGGCAGATAGAGAATCGTTCTTTTCTTATAGCTGATAG
>CAZJTO010000612.1:0-1237 GCA_964548935.1 uncultured Saprospiraceae bacterium | reverse complement strand
ACTTTTTACAATTACACCATATGAATACGACTGAGGATTTTTCAGCTTATGTCAACCAAGTAGAGGCTAAATCAGGATACCAACGGCCTATTTCATTTGCCTTAGGTCTCCGTAGAAAACGGGGCGAAACAACACTCGATGTCTTTTATCCTCATATTAATTTTGAGTCGTCATATGGTACTGCAGCGGTGATTGCTGATGTGTCTGGCAAGACGAGCTTTGGTGCTAATGACTATGTTGTATTATCAGCAGCGCAAATTGATGAAGCTCTTGAAAAGTTTGCCCCATTCAAGGGGGACGGTAAGAAACATGATAACATTGATGTGCTGACCTCCCTCAGTGCTAAGAGTAGCTCCAATGGCTATTCGGAAACAGATGTTATAGCGTATTTCTTGTATGACACGACCACGGCGGTTGAGAGCCCAGAAGAAGGATACTTTAAGACACAGTGCATCAGTCAACTTAAGGTAAAACCACATCAGATCAACTGCGGAGGCATATTTGGTAAAATGAATAATGTTGCCTGGACGAATCGTGGACCGATATTGCCAGAGGATCTCGCTGAAGTGAAGATGAGTGCTACCCTCAGCGGTGACGAGCTCGTAGTGAGCCATGTAGATAAGTTTCCATATATGGTCAATTATCACGTCCCAGCAGGAGTACGGGTGGTGTCAGGTTCCCAGGTGCGTCTTGGGGCACACCTGAGTTCGGGTACTACTGTGATGCCAGCAGGTTATGTCAACTTTAATGCAGGTACTTTGGGAAGTGCGATGATCGAAGGTCGAGTATCTGGAGGTGTTGTAGTCGGTAATCAATCAGATATCGGTGGTGGAGCCTCCATTATGGGTACGCTCTCAGGCGGAAATAAAAATGTTATCTCTATAGGCGAGAATTGCCTGCTTGGTGCTAACGCAGGTACTGGAATATCACTGGGAGATGGATGCACGGTAGCAGCGGGAGTGTATATCACTGCGGCGTCTAAAGTATCCCTTTACGATAAGGATAAGCAAGCGGTCAATATCAGTGGGGAGTTGGTCGCTGAAGGTGAGAATGTTGTCAAGGGCGCTGAGTTAGACGGAAGGTCATATATGCTCTACTACAATGACTCTATGTCAGGTAAACTGATCGGACGCCCCAACACTAAGACCATCCAGCTTAATGAGTCTCTGCACGCATAGATTCAGAGCTTTATAGATTGCAGTCTATGTTTGGCGGTATAAGTCTTAATAATGCCATT
>CAZJTO010000611.1:0-1246 GCA_964548935.1 uncultured Saprospiraceae bacterium | reverse complement strand
CGCTATTGTTAACATCACCGACCTTAAATCCTACGACGACAAGTTCGACACTGTTGTTACTAATCTCGCTTCCACTCATCTGCAGAGATTCGGGTTCAAACCTCCATGATGGAGAGTTTGGAAAGGTATCAGTACGACCCAACAAAACATTAGTCATCTGGACGAGATCGATTGAGGAAACTCTCCCATCTCCGCTTACGTCACCGGCAAGCTGCTGAAAGACAGTAGAGAAAGGGACTCTCCCCAAAACATGGTTAGTGATGAGGACTATATCCAGGCCAGACAGGCCATTACTGGCATTCACATCTTTGTCAAGTGCGAAATTGAAGGTTCCCCTGCTGGAGAGATTGTTAAACACAAATCGACCATCGCTACCGGTGAAAAACTCAAAGTCTTGTTCACCGCTGAGTGTCACACCAACATTCGAAATGGCTATACCATCTGGAGTTATTACACGTCCTGTAAACTGGACAAACTGCTCTTGAGCATCAGAGGTAATCCCATCGAGTTGCAATACGCCATTATCTAAAGGATCCAACCAATCACTGAGTCTTGTTTCGGGCGTTCCGCCACCGATCCAAGATTCCGACAGGCGTCCACTATATGCTATGGCTATTGTACAAAACTCGTCTGATCTTGGACCACCATGGAGTTGACCAATTACACGTTGATTATTATCCAAGAGAGGCCCCCCAGAGCTTCCAGGCTGATAAGTGCTATTATCAAATTCTGCTCTATAATGACTTCTTGTAGGGGTAATGGTACCATTGTCCCACTGACGAGGATTGAGATCGAGTCTCAGACTGTCAAAATCTTGAGCGACTTTCTTTATATCTCCATTCGGGTGATGTATCAAGTGTGTTGCGGCAGGCAAATAATCAGGAGTTCTATCCCATCCGTTGAAATAGGCACTTGCCACAAGTGGGATGGGACTAGTCAATCTAACCAAAAGCATGTCAGTGTCTTCCCATTCAGCTATTAGCTCCGACCCTTGAACTGATGAGAATGATGGCTCGTCATTTGGGTTAGCACAACTGTTGCTTTGATATAAGAAATCAAAAATCCACTGATCAAAGAGTGGGGTAAATTCTACACCTGCGGGGCGAGTACAATGATAGGCAGCCAATATATACGGTGTCTGATCTTCGGTAGTATTGTTCATCAGCGAACCCGTACAAAGTGCAATAGCCTCTTCTCCAACTACCCTAATTCTTACAACACCGTTAGAGGCCTCTTGGAGGCTCCT
>CAZJTO010000610.1:0-1252 GCA_964548935.1 uncultured Saprospiraceae bacterium | reverse complement strand
TCGATGAGATCGGTAGACGTTTAGCATTGGGAAGCTTTAAGGAGCTCAACCTCATTGTCAAAGGTGATGTAGATGGCTCTATAGAAGCTCTTTCTGATTCCTTGATCAAATTGAGTATAGAGTCTGTACAGGTCAATGTAATCCATAAGGCAGTAGGTCAGATTGCGGAGTCCGATGTACTCTTAGCATCTGCATCTGATGCGATCATCGTAGGATTCCAGGTGCGCCCATCAAGTGGAGCCCGTAATCTTGCAGAGAAAGAAGGTGTCCAAATCAAGACTTATTCCATCATATACGAAGCAATAGATGAAATAAAAAGCGCTATTGAAGGAATGCTTGAACCTACCAAGGAAGAAAAAGTCATGGGTGAGGTTGAAGTGCGTGAAACCTTCAAGATCAGTAAGGTCGGTACAATTGCCGGTGCTTATGTCAACTCAGGTATGATCTCCCGCAACGCCTTGATAAGAGTCGTACGTGATGGTATAGTCATGTATCCAAACAAACAAGGCCAAGTTGGAGAGGTCGCAGCACTCAAGCGATTTAAAGACGACGTGAAAGAAGTTAAGAAAGGGCTTGAGTGTGGTGTATTGGTCAAGAACTACAATGACATAAAAGTTGGCGATATCATCGAAGCCTACGAGATCGTAGAGATAAAACAAACGCTCGATTAGAAATCGTACTCAACTCAAGGAGTATCTAGATGAGCTAGTGGACAAGTACAATAGACCAAGCTTCATCGAGAAAGATCCTATTAGCATTCCTCACTCATTTTCTAAGCGTCAAGACATTGAGATCAGTGCATTCTGGGTAGCCATGTTATCCTGGGGTCAACGGACCACCATCATTAATAAGGCGCAAGAGTTAATGAGCCTCATGGATCATGCGCCGCACGATTTTATCCTCAATCATGAGGAAGCAGATCTGAAGCGCTTACTGTCATTTAAGCATCGCACCTTTCAGCCCGATGACACCTTATACTTCATTGATTTCTTTAAGCGCTACTACTCCGCACATCACTCTTTGGAGGAGGCTTTTTTCCCAAGCCCCGTGAAAGATGTCCATACCGCCCTAAGTAATTATCACAAGCTATTTTTTGACATAGAGTACGCCCCTAAACGCACGAGAAAACACGTCTCCACACCTGTGCGCAAAAGCTCATGTAAACGGCTTAATATGTTTTTGAGATGGATGGTGAGGCAGGATGATCGAGGCGTTGATTTCGGACTTTGGAAGTCTATATCCATGTCACAGC
>CAZJTO010000609.1:0-1257 GCA_964548935.1 uncultured Saprospiraceae bacterium | reverse complement strand
GACTGTGTGCCGTCCTGAAAAAGTCTAATCACTATTTAAAAGTAGTACCTCACAAAATCATAATAGATGTCCTCGATCATGTCCTCGATGACATCCTCTCTCCTTCGATTATTATTAGAAGCACCTTGTTGATACCTACTTGGCAAGGCTCTTCTATCGCCAGTGACTTGATAGGTCTCATTGGACACTGTTTCACGAGCATCGAAAAACTGGTTGTTGAAGTTGCAGGAGTTTCTGTCACTCCTGGTGCTTGCTGCGGCTCGCCAATTATAAGCTATATTCTCGGTTCTAGTCGTTACAGTACAGCTAACCGTGATAAACTTTTCTACCCGAACCGAGCGCCCACTAGTGTCGACCCGGGTTTCAAAACCATCTGATATTTCCTCAGAAAACTCATCTGTGGTATTAGTAAATCTCGTATCAATATCTAAGCGAGAGAAATCGAGCTCTAAGACACAGTCACTATTAGGAGCATTTCTTTTGTAGTAGATCTGATTGAATCCTTCGCTTTCTCTTTCAACATCACTAAATACCCGGTCTATCGCCCTGAGATAAGTGTATTCAAATGGTGAGTCTGCCTCTACTAATACTTTAACGATCCCCAAACTCAATGCTTCTTCTTTCAAGACTTGGATATCCGTTATTGAAGCATCATACAATTGAGCTTTTTCGTAGAAGCCAAAGGCATTTTGTGCATAAGCCTTATCGTAATTACGTTCATAATCATCCATGGCATTCTGTCCTAATTCAAAAAAGCCGGCGCCTATATCTATACCTAAGGCGTCTCTATCCTGTTCTATTGCACTCATGGGACTATCAAATGCTCCATCTATGTATCCCTTGCCATCATAGTATAGATCCACCAGCTTACTGTAGGATGCATAGGCTGCTTCCCAGTTTTCTATGATGTCGCTCCTCAGCTTTCTTTCGGCAGTGTTGTTGGTTTCTTTGATCAACTCTTCAAATGAGTTATTCATAATCTCCTTAGACTGACGGCTTCTATTGCCCTTTTTGTATTCTTTAAGCGTGCCATTGTAAGCATCCTCATAATTGCCTTTTTCAAAGCTCTTCTGCGGGCTTGAACAAGCCAGTGGTAGGATCAATACCAAGAAATAAAAAATGTAAGCTTTCATAGTGAAGCGGTTCTCCCATAAAGAAAAGAATAATAAATGTTTACCAAAAGTCCATAGAGCCACGAGACTCGCCAAGTGTTCGGTTGTATGAATAGAGACTCAAACAATCTTGTCACTCCGACGA
>CAZJTO010000608.1:0-1259 GCA_964548935.1 uncultured Saprospiraceae bacterium | reverse complement strand
TTCTGATTGGGATCAACGGACTCATAGCCTGAGTCACCCGGATACATACTACAGAAAACTCCATCGTCAAATGCAACTCTTGGCTCAACAGTGATGGGACCAGTACGGTTAAACTCACTTACGACCTCACTATAGCTCTGTAAGCCTTTGATCCGATGTAGAGATATAAATGTCGGAGGAAGCAATTGGTAGCCCATCTTAGGATCTGTGGCAAACATGGTTTGTACAGGCAACCAACAGTACTCGACGATCTCACTATCGTCAATCTTGACTTCGCTATGCTCAAAGTCTAAGAGTGTATGAAAAAACCACGTCGCAAACCTTCTCGATTCTCCAGCGGGTGTAGTCCAATGATAGTAGTAATGAAGCGACTCGGTGTTAATCGTTAGATTGGTCTCTTCTTTAGCTTCACGCTTAGCAGCATGCACAGCGGCTTGCTTAATATCAACTGTTGAGCTTATTTCTGTTGGCTCAATTCTGCCCCCGGGAAACACCCAAAATCCCGGTGCGAACTTCAACTTCTCATTTCGTTTTAAGAGCAGGACCTCCAGCCCATTCTTGGGATGTTCACGGAATACACATACCGTAGCTGCGTGTTTGATCTCTACCATTACGAATTGCTCTTTTCTCTGCTAAGAATAGATTGAACGAACTGTTTAGAGATTTAGCTTAAATAGAATAGGATCGCCTCCGTCTTCATTTTCGGCAGATATAAAAACTGTGTAGTCATCTAACATCATTATACCTTCCGTCTGTCGTCTATTACTGATGTTTTTACGGACCATCTTTCCAGATAGAAAGTTGCTTCCTGTCCAGTCTGACACCGTCCAAACAAAGGGATCAAAACCGTCTCCGGGGTTATAGCCCAGTAGAAATAGTTGACTTTGATCGTCAGACAGAGCCGCACCAGTCAGAGTGCCTCGTGCATCAGCGGTGTCAATCAAGTTAGCAACATAAGTACCAGGGGTTTTAGGCAAGCTATAAAGCTTAGTCCGCATGTCTTGCCAGTTCTTACTAAACAGATAGAGGCTATCTCCATATGCAATGACAGACTCACAATCATGATTGTGACCATAGCCCTTAAAGAATTTCTCTTGATCTGGATAGCTAAATGCGATCTCTTCAGTTTCGATCTTATCCTGTGTTAACAGATCTGATATACGAGCCTTGTAGATCTTAAGATTTTTGCGGTTACCGAAATTATTGCCAAAGTTGCCCACATAGACATAGGTGCTATCCGTAGTGATATCTTCCCAATC
>CAZJTO010000607.1:0-1261 GCA_964548935.1 uncultured Saprospiraceae bacterium | reverse complement strand
ATCAGACGACACGTAACTTCCGTTATGGTGCTGAGTTTAATACTGATCTGATACTAGGGCTTAAGTTGAACAGTGATTTCACCTTGTCGACTTTTAACAATGATCGACTTTCCTTGGATCAAGAGGTTCCCATATTGAATCTGTCAATATATAAGCAGTTTCTGAAGGGTAACAAGGGTGAGATTAGAATCTCTCTATATGACGCATTTAACAAGAATGTCTCCATTAATCAGTTCGCCTCCAACTTCTTTTTCTCTCAATCCAGGACAGTTACTTTGGCACGTTACGGCCTTTTGAGTTTTACCTACAACATCAAGGGGCTCAAGTCTGGAATTAAGAAGGATGGTTTTTGGTAATCAAATTATATAAAAGCATGAAATCTATAATAATAGCATTACTCCTAATAGCGCACCTCAGTGCACAATCACAAAATGATCAAGGCACTATAGTGTATAATCGCCAGATCAACTATGTGAAAATGATGACTGATCTCCCATATTTATCTGAAGAAGAGAAGGATAGGACAAAACTGTCATGGGGCAGTGGCACTTGGGACACCAACTATAATTTGACATTTGATCCTAATGGAGCCGTATATACTTATGGAAAGACCGAACGAGAATATAATTACTCATGGCGCCAAGACGAATTTCTGATCATCGATGATCTCAAGAAAGCCGAGCAAATGAAACAGTTCGTCATCGGTGGACGACTATATCTGCTGGAGGATGAAAAACCGAGAACAAAATGGAAGATTAAGAATGAAATTCGCGAAATAGAAGGATATCTCTGCATGAAAGCAGTAACCGAGGATACTATCAAAGGGCAAACGATTGTGGCTTGGTTCTCAGATCAGATTCCTGTAGCTGCTGGCCCTGAAGGATATACTGGTTTGCCAGGGATGATCCTCATGTTAGATATTAATGATGGCGCCGCTATTATCGAGGCAACCACGGTAGATCTCGCAGTAGTCCAGCACCCTATCCCTAAGAAAATTAAAGGGAAGAAACTAGAACTCACTGAGTATGATGCCCTTATCGAAAAATTCATGGCGGAAAGCATAGAGGGAGAGCGAAATCCATTTTGGGAGATTCGCTATTAACAGGTATCAGTCTCAATATGACTAATTTGTATTAACTATATTAGTAGCCATACACGTCTATCCTTATGGCAAATCATACCCTAACTAACCGTCTTATTTCACTTGATGCCATGCGTGGATTTACCATAGTTGGCATGATCATCGTTAATGATCCGGGTT
>CAZJTO010000606.1:0-1261 GCA_964548935.1 uncultured Saprospiraceae bacterium | reverse complement strand
ACCTTCGCCTCGATACCAGTACCCACAATTGGGCTACTTGGCTTAACGAGAGGTACTGCCTGACGCTGCATGTTTGATCCCATCAGGGCACGGTTGGCATCATCATTTTCAAGGAATGGAATCAATGAAGCAGACACGCCTACAATCTGATTAGGTGCAACATCCATATACTCGACATCATTAGGCTCGAGTACTGGGAAGTCGCCATGCTCTCTACTCTTAATTCTATCTGACTGGAATGCTCCAGACTCGGATAATGGTGCATTGGCCTGAGCGATTTTCTTGAAATCCTCACCTTCGGCTGATAGATATTGTACCTCTCCATCGAGATCTACCTTGCCATCTGTAACTTCACGATATGGAGTCTCAAGGAATCCCATCTTATTGACCTTAGCGTGCACACATAGCGTACTGATCAATCCAATGTTCGGACCCTCTGGCGTCTCAATTGTACATAGACGACCATAGTGGCTGTAGTGTACATCACGTACCTCAAACCCTGCTCGCTCTCTACTCAGACCACCTGGTCCGAGAGCTGAAATTCTTCTCTTGTGAGTAATCTCAGATAGAGGGTTCGTCTGATCTAAGAATTGTGATAATTGCGATGTACCAAAAAATGAATTGATCACAGATGAAAGTGTACGCGCATTGATCAAGTCAATCGGAGTGAACACCTCATTGTCACGGACGTTCATACGTTCTCGGATCGTCCTCGCCATACGAGCAAGACCTACGCCAAACTGACCATATAATTGCTCACCTACCGTTCTTACACGTCTATTACTTAAGTGGTCAATATCATCGAGCTCTGCCTTCTGATTCACCAATAGTACGAGGTATTTCACGATTGCAAGGATATCATCCTTCGTTAATACCAATGTCTCAAGATCCACATTGGTCTCGAGTTTGCGGTTTATCTTATATCGGCCTACCTCTCCAAGGTTATATCTCTTATCTGAGAAAAATAGCTTGTCGATAATTCCACGAGCTGTCTCCTCATCCGGTGGATCTGTTCCTCTCAATTGACGATAGATATGCTGTACCGCTTCTATCTCCGAGCTTGATGGATCTTTCTGAAGAGTATTATATATGATCGAGTGATCTTCTGCGATATCTTCTTTCTGGAGGATGATCGTCTCTACTGAAGCTTCCTCTATTAATTTCACATTTTCTTCGTCAAGGACGATGTCACGCTCAAGAATGATTTCGTTACGCTCAATGGTAACCACCTCACCTGTATCCTCATCTACGAAGTCCTCGG
>CAZJTO010000605.1:0-1263 GCA_964548935.1 uncultured Saprospiraceae bacterium | reverse complement strand
CTCGCCTGTGAGCTAAAACATAAGATACTATATGTCTCCGGAGAGGAAAGCCCTTATCAGATTAAGATGAGAGCTGATAGAATACAAGCCAGCAACAAACAATGCTATATACTCAATGAAACAGATCTTGACAAAGTATTAGCTATCTGCAAGAAAGACCCTCCCGAACTATTGATGATTGATTCTATTCAGACCGTATTCACTAAGGAGGTAGATAGCTCTTCTGGCTCGGTCAGTCAAATCAAAGAATGTACCTACAAACTCCAGCAGCTTGCCAAGGCAACAGATATTCCGGTTTTTATAATCGGTCATATTACCAAAGAAGGCAGCATAGCTGGTCCAAAAATTCTAGAGCACATCGTTGATGTGGTTCTTCAATTTGAGGGAGACAGAAACTATGTATATCGCATCCTTAGAACCATAAAGAATCGATTTGGCTCGACGGATGAAATAGGCATCTATGAGATGGAGCCTCAAGGCTTGAGACCTGTATCCAATCCGTCAGAACTTCTACTCTCTCAAGGTGACGAGCTCGTCAGCGGCAGTGGAGTAGCCTGTACTGTAGAGGGCGCTCGGCCACTCATGATCGAAACCCAAGCGCTCGTATCAACAGCAATCTATGGCACCCCACAGCGATCGGCAACAGGATTTGATAGTAAACGGCTGAGTATGTTGCTTGCCGTATTAGAAAAAAAGTGTGGCCTATACTTCAGCCAAAATGATGTGTTCCTGAATATCGCCGGTGGAATTAAGGTCGTAGACCCTGCTATTGACTTAGCCATCTTGGCGGCGTTGATCAGTTCTCTTAACAATATTCCTATTAATAAGGACATCTGCTTTGCGGCAGAAGTAGGGCTATCTGGAGAAGTGCGGTCGGTCAGCCGGATTGATCAACGCATCCAGGAATCAGCGAGACTTGGTTTTAAGCAGATCCTCATATCCAAATATCACAAAAAGATCAAGAAGGACTCCTACGACCAAATAGAAGTAATAGGTATCGGCAAGGTAGAAGAATTGATGACAATACTGTTCAGCTAAGGATATGACTGTAAGCCAACACGTATCACTATCCAAAAACAATCCCGTCATATATTATGATGCGCATTGTCTATTATGTGATGGATTTATCAAGTCTCTGATCCAGAGAGACCCAAAAGGTGTCATAAAATACTGCTCGCTACAAGACGAAAAGGCATCAGCAATTAAAGCACTACATCAGATCGAAGATCAGTATAGCACTGTCATATTACTAGATCAAGGCAA
>CAZJTO010000604.1:0-1268 GCA_964548935.1 uncultured Saprospiraceae bacterium | reverse complement strand
CTCGAGTATTTTACCAGGGAGAAGCGAACCTTGTCAATTAAGGACCTACAAAACGAACTCAAAGACTCAGATCGAGTGACCCTGTATCGGATATTAAACGCATTCGCCGAAAACGGTGTGCTACATAAGATTCCTGATGACAATGGCGTGGTTACCTACGGACTCTGTCATGAAACCTGTGATGCTGATGATCATAATCACGATCATATGCATTTTAAATGTTCTGAATGTGGGATTATGGAGTGCTTGGATGAACATATACCGCCTGTGAATATCCCAGGGTACGAAGTTAAAGAAGCAAATCTAATCTTGAAAGGTGTTTGTAAAAGGTGTGCAGCATAGTCCTCAGCTCATCAACATCACCACAGCACCTATCAAAGTCATCAAAATGATGAAGTATCTGTAGCTATTGTCACTAAAGAAGTTCACGATCTTGAGACCACCGATAAATCCTAGTACAAGAAATGGTAATAGCGTTAAACCGATGTATAGACTACTCAGATCAATTGTCTCCCACATGTAGATGTGAAAAGGCAGTTTGAATAGGTTAATTACGAAAAACAGCCATGCTGCGGTCCCAATAAAAGTCTCTTTATTAAGTCGCATACTCAAAAAGAAAAGGTTGGAGAAGGCACCTGCTAAATTGCCAATCATCGTTGTAATCCCGGCGAGTAGCCCAAGGATCACTCCTAAGCCCGTAGATCGCTTGTCAAGTTGGATGGTAGAGCGCTCATGCCATACCATAAGTGACACACTTATAATGATGATGACTGCCATGGACTTCTTGAATAACTCTTCTGGAAGCTCATCCCCAATGAAAGCGCCGATAATCACACCAATAGCTACATAGGGGAGTAGCTTAAGCAGCAGACCCCAATTACACTTCTTATTATAATATATTACTGCGGCGATATCACCGGAAATGAGTAAAGGCAACATGATCCCTGTAGAATTTTTAGCCCCATATACCAAAGCAAGCAGTGTCACGGAAATAGCCGTAATGCCCTTAATACCTGCTTTGGAAAATCCAATAAGGACGGCCGCAATAATCGCTGCAATACTTAATCCTGCCATAAGTTCCTCCTGATGGCCACAAAGAAACTATGATATCCTATCTTGCCAAAATCGATTACTGAATTAGCGTATGACTTTTATTCTTCTTGTGGTGTGTAATGTGGCTTTGGCGATCATATTCAAGTATTTTGAAAAATACAATGTTGACAACCTCAATGCCATTGTAGTCAACTACTTTACCTGCGTAGTAAGCT
>CAZJTO010000603.1:0-1270 GCA_964548935.1 uncultured Saprospiraceae bacterium | reverse complement strand
GTGCTGTAGTAAGACAGGGTTCTAGTACTAATGTCAAACTTGATGTATATGGAGATATATTCGCAGTACAAGTACACTCTAGTTCAGATGAGCGATTTAAAAAGAATATACAACCATTACAAAATGCTTTGGATCGAGTTAAGGCGATCAATGGTGTCTCATATCAATTCAGAACGGATGAGTATAGGAATAGGAACTTTACAGAGGCAGATCAAGTAGGGTTTATAGCACAGAATGTTGAAAGTGTATTACCCGAGGTAGTCACAACAGATGAGCAAGGCTACAAAGCTGTCGATTACTCTAAGATTACAGCATTGTTAAATGAAGCTATAAAAGAGCAACAGAATCAAATAGAAAACCTTACTAAGCAGCTAGAGCTTGCAAATAGCGAAAACGATGTGTTCAAAAATGAGCTTGCAGATATCAAGTCAATTCTCAAGGAGTTAACTGGAGTATCTAAGAATAATAGGCTTGTGGGGGACGATTAATCACAAACCATAAGGTCAGAATTTAGAAGCCTCAGAAGATTCTGGGGCTTTTTTATTAAAAAACACATTAAATATTTTTTTAATATGTTAATATATCCTATTATTGCACTATACTACGGAAAACGCTAAGGACTCTGAATTTTAGTCGACCTCCAATAGTTGATGAATAGAACCTAAACACGATGGCGTGATGTCATCTTATTGTTCATTAACTCAATAATCGACTGATGAAAACTACACATCTGGTTTTATTAACAACGGCATTTATTTTGCTGTGCACTGCACTTAGAGCGCAGGTTAAGATAGGAGATAATCCTTTACAAATTTCTGACAATAGACTTCTTGAAATTGAAGCAGGAGGAGAATACTTTTTAGTAAAAGATTCTACAGGCATGACCATTGGTCGGGCAACAGCTCCGACGAATGATCCATTAATGCTTAAGCTTTTTGGATATGGAGAAGCCCCTAGCAGGTTCGCACCAGGAGGAGCAAATGGTAATCAAGATTATTTTCTCGGGACAAATAGCAATGGAGAAATTGTTGAATTTCCACTCTTACTGGATCTCAATTCTACCACTAATCCTGGAGAACTATCCATAAATAATGGAGATATTCTATTTGGTTCCGTTCAATTAGACTCCGTATTTGCGAGTGATACGCAATTGTCGGATTCTATAAGTACTATCCGCACGCTAGTGGCATCATCTGATGCTTCAGACGGGGATACGATTACAGGTAACGAGTGGATTAGAAACTTAGGGTTTGGTAATGCTTCAAATGGG
>CAZJTO010000602.1:0-1273 GCA_964548935.1 uncultured Saprospiraceae bacterium | reverse complement strand
AATGAGATATGTAACAATCTCATTAGAATAACTAAAACATCATATCATGAAATACACATTCAGCTTGGTATTGCTACTATTAATGCAATTCTGTCTGCATGGGCATGGTGCCACTCAAATGCATGATAAGTCAAGTAATAATAATAGCTCTGCGGCGCCAAGCACTGATCCAGTCATAATAACATTTGAGAATTCGTCGAACCATTTGGAGGGTGAACATATCGATAAGCTTTTGATCGTGGTTTATCGCACCCTCCGTTCGGAGAATCAAGTTGTTGAGTTATCCGTAGCGAACCACTGCTCTTCATTTCATAAACTCCAAGAGATCCTAAAGACACTTCAATACAACGGAGTGAGTACTGATCATATCCTTATCAAAACGATAAACCCTACTGAATGTAATGCCGATCACGTCTCGCTTCGCACCATTGCGCAACCTAATAGTTATGCTAATAAGCATGACTTGCACACTGCCGATTTCTATACCTCTCACTAATGTATTAGCTATCGGTTCTACCTACAACTAACCAGTTTGCGGCCGTCTATTGTTAGGCGGCCGTTTTTTCTGTTCTTGAATTGTGCTATTTTACTGGACGGGATAACCCTTGGGCAATGATCTCCAGTAAGAGTAGTAAGATGAGTCTACTGCGGAATCTACTTCTTGTATTTATCGGATAAGCCTAGACCCTGCATGATGATGGGGATCGACTTGCTGATCCGAGATTGCTTAGTGGCTTGCCGCTTAGCACTATTGATATGCTCATGATAATCTTTCTGTCGGCCTGGGGTGAGACTGTCAAATGCGGCCTTGAGGGATAAATCTTGATTGAGTGCTTCCATCAACTCTGGAGACTCTACGAGTGGCTTTTTGGTGATGACGACTCGCTTGCCAGCTTTTTCATTATCGATGGCCTCATTGATATAGCTTATGATGAGCTCATGATCCATTTCAGATTTGTCATACATGCGCCACTGTCTCATAGCCTGAGTTTTTCCTTCTTGTGCACTGACCAATTTGTTATGTGCATCCTGTAAGATGGCACCCTGATAGAACCATAACCCAAAATATTCTTTGAACGATGCTAAACCCACGATATTCTTGTTTTTGAATGTGTAACACGGGAAGAGCCATTTAATCTG
The DNA here is from genome assembly GCA_964548935.1 of uncultured Saprospiraceae bacterium. Classification (GTDB taxonomy): domain Bacteria; phylum Bacteroidota; class Bacteroidia; order Chitinophagales; family Saprospiraceae; genus GYS-P2D. The sequence continues at coordinate 133 of CAZJTO010000602.1, read as the reverse complement.
CTCGTCTAACCCTGTAGAAAGGATCAAGGCCCTAAGGTGAACCAGTTCTTCCTGCCATCGTTCTTCATCGGCGATATAGGAATCTACACTTACAGGTTTCTCCATTTTGAGTAAGATTTGTAAATCTAAAATA
>CAZJTO010000601.1:0-1281 GCA_964548935.1 uncultured Saprospiraceae bacterium | reverse complement strand
TAAACTGAAAATCCTGGGACCATACCTCTACACCCGTCAGGCCGATTTGATCTGATGAAGTAACCGTAACGACCTGAGCACAGAGCACAAAGCTGGTTACACTAAGCCAAAGGCAAAGAAATAGTAAAAGTAGTTCCCTCATCAACTTTCGAACTTTTGACAAAAATCTTCCCCTTATGGTAGTTTTCAATAATTCTCTTGGCCAAAGATAAGCCAAGTCCCCAACCCCGCTGTTTAGTCGAATATCCCGGTGCAAATACAGACTTATATTTATTGCTCGGGATCCCTTTGCCCGTATCGCTCAGATCTATATTCACCTGCCTACTGGCTAAGGATACTTCCGCCGATATGACTCCCTTATTGTCCATAGCGTCTAGGCTATTACGTATCAGATTTTCAAGCACCCAACTGAACAAGTGCTGATTGACATTTACATGAAGCGGCTCTGTCTCTGTAGGAAATTTAAACTCTACTCGACGGGGTGCTCTTCGCTGCATATAAGACTTGATTTCATCAAGTTGAGTATAGAGATTCGTTCGCTCCAACTCAGGAGCAGATCCGATTTTAGAAAATCGATCAGCGATTAAATCTAATCGATCCACATCCTTATCTAACTCATCCAAAATCTCGAGCTGATCAGGTTTCCCCTCATTAGCAAGGCGCAGATGTTCAATCCATGCGATGATCGCACTGATTGGCGTACCTAATTGATGTGCTGTTTCTTTAGCCATCCCTGCCCAGACTCTGTTCTGTTCTGCACTCCTGGATGCATTGAAGACATAATATCCAAGAGCAATGAAAAGGCCTACTAATAGGACTTGTACCAAGGGATATAACCTAATCAATTGAACCAAGTTAGAATCGAAAAAATAAATCTTCCCTTCTCCAGCGGGATAGTCTTCTGGAACTTTGCCACTATCGAGAAATTTATCTATTTTTTCTCTAATAAATTTCTCATCATTATTTCTTTCTTCACCCCAATTCAGGGCCTCGAAAGTTCCATCATTAAATTCAACAATGGCAGGTAAGGCGAAGCTCTGCTGTATATCACTCAGAATCCTTATATCAGCATTATAATCATTAGTATTATCTGCAATAAATCTAGTAGCTTGGATAAATAATTGCTTATCCTTCTCCTCTGACTCCTTAAGCTTATTGGCAAGATAATTCGAATAAAAAAGCGTCACCAACAGTATTCCTATCCCGAAAACAGCGAGTGCAATGTTCCATCCCGATCTTTGATTATACATAATTCAGTAGATGCAGAGATAACGAGCATTT
>CAZJTO010000600.1:0-1283 GCA_964548935.1 uncultured Saprospiraceae bacterium | reverse complement strand
TAGCTTCACCATTAAAAATCCAGTCTCTCATCAATTCATCAATCAAACTGCGGAACTTGTAAAAAGTAGAATTGTTGCAGCTATCCAGAGCAATGACAGTTTAGAAATTGAACAAGCCATTCAGCATATTGAAAATGTTGAATTCTCAAAAGAAGGAGGCCATGACCTACTAATGGCCCTTCATCATATTCAAGGAGTTACAGAATATACATATGGTCCGATTCTTACATCGATTATAGATAGTGATCCTGCGTTAATTCAAGCACTGGGCTCCCTTTATTCAGACAAAACTGCTGACGAAACTAAAAAGATGGCAATACTTGATGCACTAGTCAATACAGAACTACCTGAAGCCATCAGATCAGCAAGTCGCTTGCTATCCACGTCTATGGTAAGCCCCGAAAGTGAATGGGAATTCGAATATCTCTTCTACCCCATTCAAGATTCCATTGAATTGGCTCAGTATTTAATCCCCGATATTTTGACGTGGGCGAATAGAGATACTTCTGTCCTATGTAAGAATCTGCTGAGTTCTATGATAAGCAATGAGATACTCGATATCAAGTCTTTGGAAAGTATTAAAAACACCCTGACCTATGACATCAAAAATGTATTGAACGAGATAAGTACGAATGAAGATGAGTACTATACATCCAAATATAGTTTGTTGGAGAAAGCACAGCTTGCGTCTCATTTTCCCTTAAACGATGTTTATAGAGAAGCTTACGATTTACTGGTTAAGGATACATTGACCTATTACAAGGGGGCAGGTATAGCGTATCTGATGAGAAACGACTTGGATTATAATGAGTCTGACATAACAGCACTTCAACAGACAAATGACGGGCTTAGGCAACTCTATAGTCTGGAGAAAGAGTTCAACAATTATTCCTTATTACCTGATTCTCTTCATAGTTATGAGGAATTCGCCAAAATATATTCAGATGCCTATATGGAAGATGCTGAATATGGACAGGCCATCGGGATACAAGTGGCACACTTTGAACAGATTGATAAAACCCACAACTACTATCTAATCTCAGAAATGACTTATTACGAAGGAGACAGTTTCTGGGTCGCTACCTATGTTTCATTTGATGGAGATAAAAATGGTTTCTTAATACCAGATGAGGAAGAAATAAACTTTGACTATTTCTATATGGATGACAAGGACGACAAACAAGCTCTTCAAAAACTTAAGGACTTATATCTCTCTGGCGAATAGCTCAGGAGTCCTATGTCGACCTTAATGATTTCTCGAGTTTCCGATATTAAGATAGCCC
>CAZJTO010000599.1:0-1284 GCA_964548935.1 uncultured Saprospiraceae bacterium | reverse complement strand
AGCTCGACCATGTAGGCATCTCAGTGGATCAGATCTATGATAGCTATGCGGATGACAAAGTTACCCGAGAGGAGATCATCCAAGATTCTATTGATCTAGCACGGCAGGACCACGAGATCACACATACGATCTACCTTGGTGATGCCATCTGGGATCTTCAGACTACGAGTAATATGAAGATGCCCTTCATCGGAGTGCGACACGACGGTGACACAGAGTTCTTTACGGACAAGGGAGTGGAACATGTGATTACGGATTTTAGAGATGTTGAGGGGTTTATGAGGATTGTTGAAGGAATGATTTCTTAATTGAATTAATCTTCTGGAGATAGCTTGAAAGTGACAGGTAGTGTATAAAGCACTCTTACCGACTTTCCTCCTCTTATAGTACCTGGAGTCCAACGTTCAGGCAGATAATTCATGCCTTCAACAACGGCAAGTGCCGCCTCCCCGCATCCATAACCTATATCTCTTACCAATTTAATATCAGACAGATAACCATCTTTCTCAACTACATATTGTACATAGACACGACCCTCAATTTTATTCGCCTTGGCTATTCTCGGATAATTTAGGTGCCTATAAATATATTCCACAAATTCCTTATCAGCACATGCTTTGCGCTCAATTGCCGACCATTCTTCCTTTTCACAACCTGGAAATCTCGGCATCGTTTCAACGACCTTAAATATCTCTTCGGATTCTTTAAATCCTCCAACGGTTACATAATCCATTATTACATCAAATCCCTCTGGTTCCTTTTTCTCATTTTTAAGATCTTCTAGTGATTGGTCAGATATGGATCCTCTTTTGAATACAATAGGGATAAGAACAGTAGTAGAAACGGGCCCGCCATCAATGGTACGTGGAGTCCAAAGGCCTCGATTTTTTAGTCCTCCATAAAGTCTATAAACTTGATCGTCAGCCTCTTTACTAATACTGTGAAAGACCTTAATTCCGCCCTGCATCTTTCCATTTTCATCTATTGTAATTCCAGCATACATCAATACACCGTTAGGATCGGCCGAACTAGGAAATAAAATATTGCTCGAGATGTAATTAGCTAACTCCTTATTGCTACAAGATTCAGCATTACAACCTGGAAACAAGGGAGCAGAGACATTGTCCTTGAAGAAATCAGTTTGGCTATAGACAACATGAGGCGCTATAAAAAGGAATAAAGAAGAGACAAATGATAAATGCGTAAACCAAATTTCATGTCGACGATTTGGCAATGTTGAGGTGATAGATAACGAATTTACCGTTGGCGATAATCTATTAGAAA
>CAZJTO010000598.1:0-1286 GCA_964548935.1 uncultured Saprospiraceae bacterium | reverse complement strand
ATAGAAGAGAAGATTAAGGCTACAATGGCCCGTATCAAGGGCGGAAAATCCAATAAGCGTCAGAAGATCAGACGTGGCAGCCGTGTAGAAAAAAGAGAAAAGCAAGAAATACTCGAGAGCGAAGGTGTAACTGAAACAATCCAGTTAACGGAATTCATCTCTGTGTCTGAGCTAGCCAGTCTACTGGACATACAAGCTACTGACATTATCATGTCTTGTATGAACATGGGTGTGATCGTGTCGATCAACCAACGTCTCGATGCAGAAATCATCGAATTAATCGCCGATGAGCACAATAGAGAGATAGAGTTTATCAGCGCAGAAGCCGTTGATGAGGAGCATGAAGAAATAGTTGATGATCCTGCAGATCTCGAGCCTCGGGCTCCAATCGTAACCGTGATGGGACACGTGGATCATGGTAAAACTTCATTGCTGGATTATATCAGAAAAGCTAATGTCGCCGGTGGTGAGGCAGGTGGTATTACCCAACATATTGGAGCATACGAAGTAAGTGTAAATGGCAAGAAGGTTACATTCTTAGATACTCCGGGTCACGAAGCCTTTACGGCGATGAGAGCCAGGGGTGCTAAAGTGACAGATGTCGTGATCATCATTATCGCTGCTGATGATCGCATTATGCCTCAGACCAAGGAAGCGATCAGTCACGCACAAGCAGCTGGCGTGCCCATGATATTTGCCATAAATAAGATAGATAAAGACGGATCTCAGCCAGATCGCATCAAGCAAGAGCTTGCTGGCATGAACTTACTCATCGAAGAGTGGGGTGGTCAGTTTCAATCGCAAGATATATCAGCAAAGACAGGACTCGGCATCGATGACTTGTTAGAGAAGATATTGCTCGAAGCAGAAGTACTTGAATTACAAGCCAACCCGAACCGTAACTCGGTTGGTACAGTGATAGAAGCATCACTTGATAAAGGGCGTGGATATGTCGTCAAGATGCTGGTCCAAACTGGTACCATGTCAATCGGTGATGTAGTAGTCGCCGGAGGCGCTTCAGGTAAAGTTAAAGCCATGTTCAATGAGCGTGGGGAGAGACTTAAAAAAGCAGGACCTTCGACACCGATATTGTTACTCGGTCTTAATGGCGCTCCACAAGCGGGTGAGAAATTTAAAGTCGTAGATTCAGAACAAGAGGCACGACAGACCGCCGCCAAACGTCAGCAGATCGACCGCGAGCAATCTAACCGTGCTAACAAGCGTATCAGTCTCGATGAGATCGGTAGACGTTTAGCATTGGGAAGCTTTAAGGAGCTCAACCTCAT
>CAZJTO010000597.1:0-1287 GCA_964548935.1 uncultured Saprospiraceae bacterium | reverse complement strand
GTAGACTTTATAAAATAGAACTTGTATGGAAAAAATCACTTGTCCCAATTGTTCTCATAAGTTTGATATCGAGGGTGTAATAGCTAAGGACATCAAGGCGCAACTCGACCAAGAACTACAAAATGAGCGCAACAAGCTAATAGAGGATAAGAAACAAGTTGAAGCAGAGCTAAGAAAGCAGATGCAGGAGTTTGAATCCAAGAAAGAGAGGCAAAATGAAATATTTGCTCAACGATTAAATAAAGCCAAAGAAGAGCAGATCGCCCAATTACGCAAACAGGTTCAGGATGATTTCAATGTGCAATTACAGAATCAAAACAAATCACTGCAAGAGGCACAAGAAAAACTCAAGTTATCTCAAGAGAAGGAATTGGAGTGGCTCCAGACTCAACGTAAAATGAATGAACAACTTCAGAATAAAGAGCTTGAGTTGCAGCGTCGACTAAACCAAGAACGAGAACAAATCCAAAATCAAGTAAAAAAGGTAATGTCTGAAGAGTTAGAACTCAAGCTCAAGGAGAAAGACACGCAGCTGCAACAACAGAATAAGCTTATCGAAGAACTCAAGCGAAAGTCGGAGCAGGGATCAATGCAACTGCAGGGTGAAGTACAAGAATTAGCCATTGAGGACTTTCTGCGTCAGACGTTCATCTATGATCGTATCGAAGAAGTTAAAAAAGGAAGTCTTGGTGCTGATACGATACAAGTTGTGATAGACGATATGCGCAATGAGTGTGGAAAAATAGTCTATGAGTCCAAACGTACTAAGGCATTCAGCAGAGAGTGGATTGCTAAACTCAAGTCCGATCAGCGCAAAGCCCAAGCCGATATAGCAGTCTTGGTTACGCAAGTAATGCCCAAAGATATGGACAGATTTGGAGAAAAGGATGGAGTTTGGATCTGTAGTTTTGATGATTTCAAAGGATTATCACATGTACTGCGAGAAGTCGTGATTAGGTCGGCAGCAGCTAAAGAATCCCAAAGTAACAAGGGGGATAAAATGGAACTGTTGTATAGTTTCCTGACAAGCCAAGAGTTCAAACTACAAATCAATGGAATAGTCGAAGGATTTCAAACTATGAAGAGCGATTTGGATCGCGAAAAAATGGCTATGAGAAAAATATGGAAGAGTCGAGAGAAGCAATTGGAGATCATAATCTCCAATACAATTGATATGTACGGGAGTATAAAAGGGATCGCTGGCGCAGCAGTTCCTGCTATAGATAACTTGGAGCTCGATCAAACTCCCAATTTAGACTCCCTGATATAGAAGATTTTATCGATATT
>CAZJTO010000596.1:0-1291 GCA_964548935.1 uncultured Saprospiraceae bacterium | reverse complement strand
GTGCGAAGTGCGTCATAATCCTCCTCGTTAATCAGATACTTAGTGAAATAATTTTGCACTGAAGTAATCCGCTCTGGCGTAGCTAATGAGCTCGCTAAGAAGTATTTGATCATCTCTGGTTTCTTGTTTTTCCGCCTGTAGAGTTCAGCAATGTTGTAAGCGTACAAGCCACTATTGTCACTGAGTTCTTCTCCTTTTAGAAATGCTTCTAGAGCAAGATCATATTTCGTAAGTCGGCTGAAGGAGTTTCCTAGTCTGCTGATCGCATTGCGATTATCTGGAGTGAGCTTAGAGATCGCCAATCTAAATTGTTCATCCGCTTCATCAGTTCGACCCTGCCGTTCACGTAGATTCCCATAAGCCACGTGCAGCTCAATATTGCGAGGATATAGCCCAATTGATTTTTGTAAAGACGCTTCTGCACTATCATAGTCTTCTAGCGCTAATAGAGACTCTATATATTGATTGAAATAGTACTCATTGAAGCCCTTCTGTTCTGCAAGCTTCTTAAACAACGCGGCAGATTTTTCATATTCGCCAGCCTTGTAATAATGGCTAGCCAACTTGGCTTCTTGTTGTCCAATCAAGGAGACCGTGCTCCACGCTATAACTAGTATTATTGAAAATAAACTTCTCATATTAACATCATGTACACTATCTAACGATCGTCTTCGAAATTAAGTTGCTATATAATCATATAACACAAAAAACCCTGCCGCTATAGGCGACAGGGTCTTGATTTCTTCGATTATGTCGCTCTTAGGCGATATTAACTTTGTAGTTTGAAGGTCACCGGCAAGGTGTACAGTACACGTACTGATGAACCACGTTGTTTGCCAGGAGTCCACCTTGCAGGTAGATTATTCATATTATCTACTACTTTAAGTGCCGCTTGACCGCAACCTGCTCCAATATCTCTGACGATCTTGGTATCGGTTACTGAGCCATCTTTTTCTACTACGAACTGAATGAATACCCTACCTTCTACACCATTTTCTCTGGCGATGGCAGGATACTTCAAGTTCTTATAGAGATACTCTAACAATTTCTTGTCGGCACAAGCTCTTTTTTCATCTGCAGATCCTCCAGCGTTTTCACAACCAGGAAACCTTGGCATCTCCTCCACGACCTTAAATATTTCCTCTACTTCCGGCTCAGGAGGTGGTGGCGGTGGTGGTGGTGGTGGCGGAGCATCTTTCTTAGGCTCCGGTGGAGGTGGTTCTTCAAATACTGTTTCTTCTTCTACAGTCTGATCTTCAAATTCAGGCTGTTCTTCTTCTTCGATTTCTTC
>CAZJTO010000595.1:0-1304 GCA_964548935.1 uncultured Saprospiraceae bacterium | reverse complement strand
GTAAAATAATGATTATGAGATTTTTGTGGATTACTATTCTGAGTGTGATGATATCTTATGCCGCTCAGGCCTCCTACATCATATTACCTATGGACGAGGAGAATCAGACAGAACATCTCAAGGCCTATGGTATCACCTACTGGGTCATTGAAAAAGGGGTTGAGACCTATTGGCTCCTCAATTATGAAGGTGGAGCGTTCGCATTTGAACATACCGAAAGCATAGAGGCCGAGTGTAAAATCCGTGGTGTAGATTATCGAGTAATCCCAAATGCGCAATTTGCGAATATCAGACAGAAGATCGCCGATCCAGAGCAAAATCAAGATGTGATTAAGTTGGAGCAAGCTCCCAAGATTGCAGTATATACACCTCCGTTCAATGCCCGTGGAGAGAAGATTCAACCCTGGGATGATGCTGTAACTATGGTGCTGACCTACGCCGAGATACCTTACGAGACGATCTATGATCGTGAAGTACTCGAGGATAAGTTGGCCCAGTATGACTGGCTTCATCTCCACCATGAGGATTTCACAGGGCAGTATGGCAAGTTCTATAGATCATATCATACGACGCTGTGGTATCAAGAAAATCAACGCAAGATGGAGGAGTTGGCCACCAGCTTAGGATTTGAAAAAGTTTCTAAACTCAAGTTGGCCGTTGCGAGTAGGATCAAAGAGTATGTCGAGGGTGGCGGATTTATGTTTGCCATGTGTAGTGCGACCGATAGCTTCGATATCGCACTGGCAGCAGCAAAGACAGATATCTGTGATAAGATATATGATGGTGACTCCAAGGATGGCGCATGCCAGGATCATTTGGACTTCTCCCAGACCTTTGCCTTCAAGGATTTTAAGCTCGAGCCCAATCCATTGGAGTATGAATACTCCAGTATTGATATGGCTCCACGCAAGAGAACTGCGCTGGCACCAGAGTCGGACTATTTTACCTTATTTGATTTCTCGGCCAAGTGGGACCCAATTCCAACTATGCTCACACAGAATCATACACGTACAGTAAAGGGATTCATGGGGCAGACTACCGCATATGACAGAGAATACATTAAGTCAGATGTACTCATCATGGGCGAAAATAAAAGCCTTGACGAGGCTAGATATCTGCATGGCACCTTTGGCTATGGCACTTGGACATTCTACGGAGGTCATGATCCAGAGGATTATAGACATTTTGTCAATGACCCTGAGACAGATCTCAACCTACACCCTAAGAGCCCAGGCTATCGCCTGATCCTTAACAATGTCTTGTTCCCTGCTGCTAAGAAGAAGAAGCGGAAGACGTAGGGAGTT
>CAZJTO010000594.1:0-1306 GCA_964548935.1 uncultured Saprospiraceae bacterium | reverse complement strand
CTGCGCACTTCTCGAGCATGCCCCACACTGGAAAGTTGTAGGCGTTGATATGGATTGCCACACCTCTCTTAGGTACCATGATATGCTGTGCCATGAAGTTGCCGCCACGGGATAGGTCAATCGAATTGCCATCGACATGGAAGGACTGACTTGTAAACTCTTTTCTGAGGGACGCATTGGCAAATAGATTGCCGAAGCCACCCTCTATATCAACCCAACTATCCGCTCTGGTGGCGCCAGTGAGGTAGCTCACCTCATAGAATTGTTCTTTTCTCTTGGTGAGATATAGAGCCAGTTTTTTGAGCATCTGCCCCCGCTGTTGAAAGGTCATCTTGCGCAGTGCAGGGCTTCCAGTTTTTCGGCCATAACTGAGGATTCCGCCAAAATCCAATCCTTTGGTGGATGCGAGCGCTACAACTTGACCGTTAATGGCATTGTACAGTGAAGCGCCATCTCCTTCGCCTTCTACCCACTTGCCCATGACATAGTTTCCAAGTTTATTCATAGCTATCTATTTTTAATTTGTTCGTTGATTATACTCGTTCTAATACGGCCGCATATCCTTGCCCGACACCGACACACATCGTCACGAGTGCATATTTTTTTCCTGTTAATTGCAATTCTATTGCAGCTGATAAGGCGAGTCTCGCCCCAGTTACGCCCAGTGGGTGTCCGATTGCGATTGCCCCGCCATTGGGGTTGACTCGAGGGTCATCATCAGCGAGTCCCCATGAGCGAGTGCAGGCCAGCGCTTGGGCAGCAAATGCTTCATTGAGTTCGATGATATCCATATCCTCCATCGTCAGACCGGCTTTTTTAAGGGCTTTATTAGAGGCTTTGACCGGTCCGATGCCCATGATCCGAGGCTCTACGCCGACTACTGCCGAACTGAGGATCTTAGCCTTAGGCTGCAAGCCATATTGTTTTACTGCTGCATCCGAGGCGATGATCGTTGCTGCCGCACCATCATTAAGTCCAGATGCATTGCCAGCGGTAACCGTACCGCCATCTTCTTTTTTTCTAAATGCTGATCGCAGTTTGGCCAACACTTCAAGACTGGTGTTTGGCTTAATGAACTCATCGTGCTCAAATGTGATGGGATCCTTCTTGCGTTGTGGGATCGATACGGGTACGATTTCTTGAGCCAGTCGCCCACTGCTCTGAGCCTTTGCAGCCTTCATCTGCGACCAATAGGCAAATTGATCTTGATCCTCACGGCTGATATGATGTAGGTCTACTAAGTTTTCTGCTGTGGTGCCCATGCCATCAGTGCCATAGAGCTCATGCATCTTCTTGTTGACAAATC
>CAZJTO010000593.1:0-1310 GCA_964548935.1 uncultured Saprospiraceae bacterium | reverse complement strand
ACGGGTTGAATCTTAAAACCTAAGGACTTCAGGTCTTCCCAATACGTCGGATAAGATTTACTCACCACTTCGGGCTTACTGATTTCAATAGGCGCTAAGAGCGCAAGAGGGGCAAATGCCATCGCCATTCGATGGTCCTTATAAGTCTTAAAACGTGGCAGTCCTTGCTCAAAATTAAGCTTTGGGCCAATCTCATAAAGCTCAGAATCGTGCTTGTGTCCATTTTGCTTGAATGAACTATTCAGCTTAGCCAGCTCCGTGTCTAAGGCTTCAATGCGATCTGTTTCTTTGATTCGCAAAGTCTTGAGACCGATGAATTTTCCCTGGACACCATTTGCAGCACAGATTACAGCAATAGTCTGTGCTAAGTCGGGTTGGTTGATAAAATCATATTCTAATGAGATTGCACTATGTACATCTTTGCTGATCACGAGCCTGCCATCGACCCACTTGGAGTCTACGCCAAGCATACGACCTATACCTACCATGGCGGCATCTCCTTGTGTGCTCTCTTCAAATAGGCCTTTCAAGGACACTTGCCCCTCCTTAGCCATCGATACAATGGCATAATAATATGAGCTTGCAGACCAGTCCGCCTCTACTACAAAGTCTTTGGCTTGATAGTCTTGAGGAGCAATAGTTATTGTCTGTCCTTCCTTGCTGTATTCTATCCCAAAATAAGCTAGTGTCTTCAGAGTCATATTGAGATAGGACTCTGATACGAGATCCCCAGTCAGGTTGAGTTTGATGCCGTTTGGCAATGTAGGAGCAATCAATAGTAGAGCGCTTATATATTGACTGCTGATACCAGCGTCAATATTGACCTCATATGCTGAGTCTAATTTTCTGGGCTTCCCTATCTTGAGAGGTGGGTAGCCTTTTTTCCCCAGATAGTCTATCTGACAACCTAACTGTCTCAGCGCTTCGACGAGCGGCCCTATTGGACGTTGTTTCATCCGGCTCGACCCTGTAAGAACTTGTTTACCCTTTTGGATGGCAAGATAGGCTGTTAAAAATCTGAAGGAAGTCCCAGCATGATGCACATCATATTCCTTGAGCTTATTGGCAGAAAGAAGTTTGTGCAAGACTTGAGTGTCATCGCTCTTAGAGAGCCGCTTGATATCAAATTTCTTCTTACATAGCGCTTGTATAATAAGCACACGATTGCTAATACTTTTTGACCCCTCTAACTTGATTTTCCCATCAATAATCCCTGTAGGATGTGAGACTCTGATTACGCTCATATTCCTTTTTGATTACCAGAAGAAAGAGATGGTCTGTTTGATGTCAGGGTGTATAGATTGAGCCAC
>CAZJTO010000592.1:0-1333 GCA_964548935.1 uncultured Saprospiraceae bacterium | reverse complement strand
GTCGATAAGAAAAAATCCTAGCCAAACTCCGTACGCATCGCTGCGCCCCAGCCCTCCATGGCCTGTTCGGTACCAGTACTGATCCTACACCAGTCTCGCAATGGCTCAAAGGGTCTCCCAACCCAGATATTATGCTTCCTCATGCGCTCACCCACCTCGGTTACATCGACACCCGTCTGGATGAATACGAAGTTGGTATGAGAGGGTATATATCGCATGCCGAGTTCATCGGCTACCGTATAGATGTATTGTTTAGCAGCTCGGTTCTTCTGGAGGGCGAACTGTTGAAAGTCTGTATCATCCATTGCAGCAGCGGCGCCATACACGCCCATTACGTGTACATAACTCATCACCTTTGGGCTCATCTGTTCAATCATATCAGGACGAGCAATAAGATATCCAACTCGAATACCTGCCATGCCATAGATCTTAGAGAAGGTCCGAGACACAATTACATTCTTACCCTCCTTGACAAGGGATACCATTGTCGGATAGTTATCCGCTTCGATATAATCGCCATAGGCTTCATCTGAGAACACCAGCGTGCGCTCACTCATCCGATTGCAGAAATCCAATGACTTCTGGCCATCGACTAACGCACCCGTAGGATTATTAGGATTCACATAGAATACCATATCAGTCTGATCATTAACGGTAGCCTCTATAGCAGATAGATCAAATGCCAGATTATCATCGAGCGCCACGTCAATGATGTTGACTCCAAACTGCTCTACATATCTCAGCAACGCCCCATAAGTAGGTGTACAAGTCACCACATCTCTCCCTGGCTTACAGTAGGTCAGTCCTGCTACCCTAAGACCTTCATTAGATCCTGAGACCAGCAGGATATGATCTTTAGTCACCCCTTCCTTAGCTGCTATCTTATCCAATAGTACATCATAGTGGCTTCGAGGATATTGATAACCATATTGCATCGCATCAACCATCGCATCTCTTACACTCTGTGGGGGACCATAGGGATTCTCGTTAGACATAAGTCTGACGATATCATCTTGGGCGTTGAGTGCTGCCGCAGTCTTATGCCCATCAACTAAGACTGGGAGTCCACCTGTGGCGATAGCCGTACCTGCTAAGCCTGCAGTTCTGAGCCAGTTTCTTCTATTTAGGTTGTTCATAATGCTGAGTCAAAAAGTTGATCATCTAAATAACTAAAAGATACCTATTCCTTGCATTTGTTTGCTCATAAGCTTTCACAATAACAGACACCTTCTTTCAAGAGGTCATGACCCCTTGGGAGTAAACCAACCAAGATCTATTACCCTAACAAGTCAATCTGATTAGAAAACGGCTGATGATAAAATCGCTTGCCAGT
>CAZJTO010000591.1:0-1338 GCA_964548935.1 uncultured Saprospiraceae bacterium | reverse complement strand
GACAAGGCAACAGATATCCTTCTTGCGGCAATGGATTATGCGGAGGGGAAGTATAATAAAGGGTCGAAATAATAATTGTTGAGAATGAAACAGATATCTGACATCATTGTAGCCATTGTATTTCTTCTATTTGCAGTGGTACAACTCAACGATGGAGATGCGATCAAGTGGGTGCCGCCCTATTTATTGATTGCATACATCGCTTTCAACTCTTATCGAGGGCGACATTGGTTGATTGGATCTGCCGTTGTTCTGATATTTTATATCGTCTGGATGGCTTCTTATATCCCACATATGCAGTCATGGATTGCTGACGGTATGCCGTCGATTACAACCAGTATGAAAGCTGAGAGCCCCTATATAGAATTGTCTAGAGAGTTTTTCGGCTTACTTTTATGTGCAATAGCAGCGCTATACTACTTGATAAAAGCAAAAAATATCCGATGAGAAGATTATTACTATCTGTTATCATAGCCCCACTTTTTATTACGCTATCACTTGGGCAAGTCCATCAGGGATTTTTTGATTTTGAATATGATGAGCAATCAGGTCAGATCCTTTTGCATATCCCTCAAAATCAACTAGAACAAGAGTTCCTATATGTCAACTCGTTATCAGCCGGAATCGGCTCCAATGACATTGGATTAGACCGTGGACAGTTAGGAGATGATCGTATTGTCAAGTTCAAAAGAACAGGAGACAAGATCTTGATGATCCAGCCCAATCTGGACTACAGAGCAGTAAGCGATAACATCCTAGAGCGGCAGGCAGTAGAGCAAGCGTTTGCCCAATCAGTAATCTGGGGATTCAAGGTACACGACCATGAAAATGGAATAGTCCGAGTGGATATGACGGACTTCTTGCTTCGAGATGCCCATGGCGTATCGCAACGATTAAAGCAGTCTGGTCAAGGTGCTTACAAGATCGATAAGAGCCGCAGTGCCGTGTGGATGGATCGTACGAAGTCTTTTCCACAAAACACAGAATTTGATGCGATCCTCACATTTACAGGTCAGGCAGATGGCGGATTCATACGTAGTGTTACCCCAAGCTCTGATGCGATAACCGTACATCAACATCACTCATTTGTGGCGCTACCTGATGATGGCTATCAACCACGGGCCTTCCATCCATATGCCGGCTACTTCCCTATGAGTTATTATGACTACGCCACACCGATCGCAGATGATCTCGAAAAGCGATACATCTATAGACATCGCCTTGAAAAGAAAAATCCATCTGCAGCTATAAGTGAAGCTGTTGAACCTATAATCTACTATATCGACCCCGGATGTCCCGAGCCCATAAAATCCGCACTTATGGACGGTGCTGCATGGT
>CAZJTO010000590.1:0-1340 GCA_964548935.1 uncultured Saprospiraceae bacterium | reverse complement strand
TACGCTGAGATTCACGAGTATGTCTTACATGAGGGCGATTCCTTTGGACAAGTTATCGAAAAGATCAACGTGAGCCGTAGGAGCATTCCACTATTTATCAGAAAAGGTGCGGATAATATATCGCCGATACTGGCTAGTCAGACTGAAGCTAACATCGCCGAGGGGGACATATTAGTCTATATGGGTAAAGCTGTTTTGACTGCCGAGGAGGCAGCATAGCTGTATCGTCTACTGTAGTCCTAAGGTTATCAGGCATAGCAGAAATGCTACAACTACGATCAACGCCAATTTGCCGACAGGAATTATAAATTTCTTTAGCATAGTCAGATATTTTCGGTTTGATTAATACTCTATAGAATCGCTCTGGTTAGCTGCGATTATTAATGATCACTTCTTTGATGTAAACTCTTTGGTAAATTCATTAATCGTGTCAGAAAGATTGCTCAGCTCTTCTTCCACTTTTTTAGCAATACTCGACACGTTGATCGGCTCGCCCGTCATGGCGAGCTTATCTGCAGATGTTTTGGCCTCTGGCAATACTATCCAGAGGATCGGGTAAAGTAATATTGATATGCCCCCAAAGAAAAACCCAAAGACAAATACTAATCGAACCCATAGTGCATCATGAATGCCGAAATATGCTGCTAAGCCCGAGGCAACTCCCGCTATTACCTTATTCTCCCCATCTCGAAATAGACGTCTATTATCACCCTGAGAACCGTTAGTTTTAGCTTTTTTCTTAGCATTCTCATGAATGGTTGTGTCTTCTTCTGCACCAAATTCTTCTGGTGTACCCATGACTTTAATCACACGATCTACCTCTCGCATACCGACTATCGGCTGACCTTTGAGTTCTTGATTAAATAGTTCTGCGATACGTGCCTCTATGTCAGTGATGATATCATCACATCCTTCTGATCGAGAAAAATGACGTTTGATGGTTGCAAGGTATTTATCGAGGGTATGATAGGCATCATCGTCTATAGTAAAAGGATAGCCTCCTAAATTGATATTGAATATTTTATTCATTATGTATTAGTTATATGGTTAAGTAATCTCTGCTATGCAGATCACTCACTCTCTTTAGTAGTTGATTTATTTGTTTTTGCTTTGGTTTTTTTGGTTGCCTTATTGACAGCACTGTTGAGCTCCTTCCAAGTCACCCGCAATCCTTCCAAAAATGAAGTACCGTCCTCAGTCAGGCTATAATACTTTCTCGGCGGACCACTGGTTGACTCTTTCCATTCATAATTGAGGAGTTGCGCATTTTTCAATCGTGAGAGCAACGGATACAACGTGCCCTCTACTACGATCAGCTTAGCTTCCTTAAGCTTATGTAT
>CAZJTO010000589.1:0-1342 GCA_964548935.1 uncultured Saprospiraceae bacterium | reverse complement strand
CGACAGAGCTCCAGATAGATGCTGGCCTCATCTCTTTGATCCTCTTCAGAATCTATTACTGATCGTGTCGCTTGGAGATAGGGCTTAGTCTGTAAGCCCAGCATCAATGGGAAGATAAATGGTAGATCAGGTCGTTCCAGTGGGCCTGTGCATGGTAGCATGTAATCACCGATCATGCCAGTCTCATTGGGATAGATATCCAGTGTCACTAATAGCTCTAGCGAAGAAAACGCCTTCCTGAGTCTATTAGAATTGGCCATGGTAATCAGTGGGTTGCCACCAGTGACTATGAGCGCCTTGATTTGTCCGTCACCAGGTGTCAATATCTCATCAGCTAGGATGCCTCCTGGAAAAGCGTCATTAGTGCTGTGAAAATTGTGAAGCCTGCTGCGGTCATCCCGAATAAGCTTTTTACTTTTCTTCCCAAATTTCGGAAAGTCCATAATGCCCTTGCTGACGAGCATGCCGCCTCTTTTGTCGAGGTTGCCACCGATGATATTGATACACTCCTGTATCCAATATGCCATAGCGCCATAGGTGCCCATATTGACCCCAGTAGAACAGTAGATGGCTGCACTTGGTGCGGATAAATACTGGCTTGCAAGTTTCTGTATCGTAGCTGCTGGTATACCTGTAAGCTGCTCAGTCTTATCAGCTGGCCAATGAGCGGACAGTTCGATGATCTCCTCGTATCCTGAGGTATGCTGATTCAGCCATTGGCTGTCCAATGAGCTCGACTGTATAATCTCATGTAGCAGTGAGAGATAAAAAAATACATCGCTATTAGGACGTATAGATATATACTGGCTGGAGATTTTAGCGGTCTCTGTTTTGCGTGGATCGACGACGACTACTTTGCCGCCTTTTTTCATGATGTCCTTGATGTGTTTGCTCGGGTTAGGAACTTGTAAAAAACTCCACTTGGAGACCATGGGATTAGCACCTACAATGATCAACATGTCGGTGTGCTCTATATCCGGAAAGGTCAAGGTAAAGGGGAACCCATACATGCGATGCGAGACCGCAAACTTGTTGCTGCAATCCTGGGTTGCCGTGCTGTATGTGTTGTTAGAACCTATGCCATCCATAAAGCCTTGAGCGAATATGGGATGGAGTGCACTAAAGCCAGCTGCAGTACCGACGTATAGGGCAACTGAATTTGGTCCGTGATCCTTACGAAGTTGTTTGACCTTATTACCAATCTCTTTCATGGCAACATCCCAAGTGCCTCGTTGCCATTCGCCATTGCGTTTAATCATAGGAACCTTCAGTCGATCTGGCGTGCTGTACAGCTTATGCTGCTTCAGACCCTTGGGACAGGCAAACCCATAGGTAGTCAGGT
>CAZJTO010000588.1:0-1352 GCA_964548935.1 uncultured Saprospiraceae bacterium | reverse complement strand
CTATAGCGCAATCTCACGTTATCAACATTGTAACTAATCAGGTCACTAAATGACTTGTAGTATGCCTCGGCAATAAATCTGAAGGGCTTATCACTGAGGTTCTTCCACAAGAAGTCTTTGGTGAGTCCCCCAACAAAATGTAACGATCGCTGTGGTCGGATATCCGTATTGATGGTGCCGTCAGGACGGCGTAGCTCTCGATAAAAAGGTGTCTGATAATACACCCCCGTAGAAAACTTATAGGTCGTACCCGTACCATCACTGCTTGTCACAGGTTTATACAATAGCTGTGCCCGTGGACTCACATTAAACACCCCCGGAAGATCCCAATAGCTAAACCTCGTACCTATGGTAAGGCTCAAGTCAGATCGTCCTTTTTGAAAGTTACTGTAGGTATCTTGGATGAAGCCTGTAACCTTAGTTGAACGGATTTCATTTTCGGACTTGAGGACTTCGTTTACTAATACTTGAGAATCATCAAATGGCAACGAAAATCCAGCCGAGTCTATACGGACCCACTCGTTGAGTCGATCATCGAATAGTTCTCTCTGATACTTAACGCCATATTGCAGAAAGTGCGACTTGCCTTCATCTGTGCGATTTTGCAATTCTAATCCCCCTTTGAGCTGGACATTAGTGATTGTATTGAAGAGTCTATTGCGGCTGAAGTCGTGCTCCGTACCGGTCCCTAATACGGCGATTTCTTCACCGAAGTTGTCGCTGGTGATATCGCCTTCAACTTGGCTCAAGCGGTAAAACCCTCTGATATCAATATTTTCTTCTTCCACTCCACGATAAGTCGATGCCAAGAGTTTGAGGAATGTAGGGTTGCGGTCTCGCTCTGGGATATAGGTTATACTGCCGCCCACCATACCGGTCCTAAAGGAGTCGTCCTCTTCTCCCTCAAAAATGGTCGTCAGTTGTAGTGACTCCTGGATGAGCCCAAGCGCTGTGTTTCGAGTTCGAGGAATAAAGTTAAAATCGCTTCTGTTGTAGTTACTCAGTAGTCCAATCTGGATCTCTCGTGAGACATCATAGGTTAGGTAGGCTTGGATATCCACAAAGTCAGGATTGTATTCACCCTGTGTATCCAGAGAGCCTAATAGGTATCGATTCGTCTTATAGCGTGCGCCCACCAGATACCTCAATTTCTGATATTCTGATGCCCCTAGCGTTTTACTGCCCTCAATATGCGCACTGCCGCCTAATAGACTGCCTGACAAAGAGCCCTTGAACTCTTCGGGTCGCTTATATTTGATATCCAGTACGGAGGACATCCGGTCGCCATATTTCGCCTCGTAACCACCTGACGAAAATGACAGGTCTCTGATTAAATCTATATTGGGAAATGA
>CAZJTO010000587.1:0-1354 GCA_964548935.1 uncultured Saprospiraceae bacterium | reverse complement strand
TTGTCTGTAATGAATAAAACCAAAAACTAAATGAAAGATTTTGAAGTGACACAATATTTAAGTAGAATTAAATTACATGATTGTAGTATTGATTTTGCAGGTCTTAGCAAGTTGCAACAAAGTCATTTACTAAATGTTCCATTTGAAAACTTAGATGTAGTTGTTGATAGAGCAATAGACTTAAACAGCGAAAAACTTTTTAAAAAAATTGTTCAGTCAAATCGTGGGGGCTACTGTTTTGAACTTAACACTATATATTCATTACTATTAAAATCGTTAGGGTTTTCTATCAAACCTGTGTTAGGAAGAGTTTGGCTAAGAAATCCGCCAAATATTCCTCCAAGAAATCATTTAGCTCATTTAGTCAAATTAAAAGGTGATACTTTCATAACAGATGTTGGATTTGGAGGTTTAACTACAAGAGTTCCTTTAAGCATCAACGATTCATCTGAAATAAATGACAATGACGGTATTGTTAGGATTATTCCATTTAAGACTAACCAATTTATGGTTCAACGTAAAATTAAAAATGGGTGGGCAAATCAATACAGCTTTGATAATTTAGATATAAGCCAAGAGGATATAGAAATATCAAATTTTTATATGTCAACAAACCCCAAATCACACTTCTATAAAGATAGATTCATAGGGCTATTTATGGAAGAAGGAAGAATTGGACTATTCAACAAACAATTGTCAATAAGAAAAGGAATTAAGGTGGTTGACAGGAAAGAATTCCCTTATGGGTCAAAATGGATTGATATTTTAAAGAACCAATTTAATATTCAACTTGATTTCACCAAACAGGAAATTGAGAGATTGTTTAAAACTGATTAATATGAATTTGAACCAAATAACTGCACCATCATTAGATTTAACTAAGTCGATACCATTTTATGAAGATTTAGGTCTTAAGCTAATAGTAAAGTCATTGCCACATTATGCTCGTTTTGAATGTCCAAATGGAGAGTCTTCATTTTCATTACATCAAACAGACAGGTTGCCAACAGAAGATGGAATTTTTATATACTTCGAATGTGAGCAACTTGATGAAGAGGTCATTAGATTGAAAGATAAAGGAATAGTATTTGACCTCGAACCAACTGATCAAAAATGGCTATGGCGGGAAGCAAGGTTAAAGGATGTGGATGGAAATCAATTGATATTGTATTATGGTGGTGAGAATAGGCTAAATCCGCCTTGGAGAATAGACAATCAGAACAATGGATAGCAAAACACTACAGACAACAATAGATAAGTAGGAAGAGCTCTTTCGTCACTCCTCCTCTTATCATCATCCGTTATACGCAAGCTAGCGCATGGGAAATACAGATATGGAAATAGGTGAAAAAGA
>CAZJTO010000586.1:0-1355 GCA_964548935.1 uncultured Saprospiraceae bacterium | reverse complement strand
GAAATGGAGCAGTTCATGGAGCTCTCTGCTAACTTCATGGATTCTGTAGACCTTCAAAATGGAATATTCGAAGAGCAAGGACTCAAGATGCTCGAAGAATACGAGAAGAAAAGCTCGATTCTTTTGCTAGGTGGCCAAGAAGCCTATGATGGAGAATCTCTTGACCTCAATGAGTATGAGGCTGAAAAAGAGAAGATTTCCGGCGATTCAGATTATAGCAACCTATTCGATGCTTAGGAGGCTAGGTTTTTAGGCTGGTAGCCCAGTTCGGCGCCTTGAGCAATCATATACTGTCGAGCGGACTCTATATTATTAGGAATTATACCATCGAGAATCGCTTCTCTTATTGCGGTCTTAATAGTACCTACATCACGACATGGAGGTATCCCAAAAGTCTTCATAATATCCTCGCCAGATATAGGGGGTTGCCAGTTGCGCAAGTGATCCTTCTCTTCAATATCAACCATCTTAGCTTGTACAATCTTGTAGTTAGCGAGATAGCGTTCTTGTTTTTTAGGATTCTTGGTGGTAATGTCCGCTGCACACAAGAGCATCAAGTCTTCGATTTCTTCACCAGCGTCAAATAAAAGTCTCCGGATTGCCGAATCCGTTATATTTTCCTTAGTCAGAGAAATAGGCCTCAGATGCAACCTAACCAGCTTCTGTACATACTTCATCTTTTGATCGAGAGGCAACTTAAGCTTCTTAAAGATCTTAGGGGTCATATTGGCTCCAACAGCATCATGTCCATGAAATGTCCATCCTGTCTTATCGTTAAACCGCTTAGTACGGGGCTTACCAATATCATGCATGATTGCTGCCCACCTAAGCCATAGATCATCAGACTCTTTAGCCACATTATCCAATACCTGTATGGTATGGTAGTAATTGTCTTTATGTCCTCGTCCATCGACGTAATCTACGCCTCTCAGATTAGCCATCGCCGGAAATATCAGATCAATTAACCCACACTCATCCAATAGCGTAAATCCAATTGATGGTTTAGGGCTTTTGACAATTTTATTGAGCTCAACGGTGATGCGCTCCTGAGACACAATAGAGATCCGATAGGCGTTGCGCTTTATTCCCTCAAAGGTTTCAGGATCAATCTTAAAATCTAACTGGCTCGCAAACCTCACCGCCCTCATCATACGCAGTGGATCATCTGAAAATGTTTGATCAGGATCCAGTGGTGTCTTAAGTATTTTGTTTTCGGTTAGATCAACTAAGCCTCCAAATGGATCAATAACCTTAGGGTTGTCTATATCACCATTAAGTGAATTAAGTGAAATCGCAAGCGCATTAATCGTGAAGTCCCGCCGATTTTGATCATCCACAAGAGTACCTGGTGTAAC
>CAZJTO010000585.1:0-1356 GCA_964548935.1 uncultured Saprospiraceae bacterium | reverse complement strand
CTGAGCAGTCGCTGTAGTTTCACATCCATTGGATCCCACAACAGTCACTATGTAGTTACCTGCCACCTGTACAGTTGGATTTATCATTGAAGATGCAAATCCATTAGGGCCTGACCATGCAACAACAGTTCCATTAGTCTCAACACCAAGTTGTACACTTCCGATAGTACATGATAATAAACCACCTGTCACTTCTACCACAGGATCTGCAGTATCATCTATTACAAGTACTGATTGCGAAGCAGTACATCCAGCTCCTGTCGATACAGTTACCGTATATGTTCCAGCCTGACTTACTACAGGATTAGCATCAATACTTGTAAAGCCGTTTGGTCCGCTCCACGTATAGTCTACTCTAGTTAATGATGAAGTAGCTATAAGCCGTACCGATGGATCATTACAAGTTATTGTGCCGCCTGTAGCAGAGACACTTGGTGTTGCGGTATCACCTTGTATAGTGATAGAACTTGTAGCCGCACAACCAGCTGCAGTGGTCACATCTACTGTATATACGCCAGCAACAGTCACTGAGATAGTTGCTTGGTTACTTGTAAATCCATTAGGGCCTGTCCAGGATATCTGCGTAGCATTAGTAGATGCGGTCAATGTTACACTTGGATTAGTACAAGTGATTGTTCCGCCTCCAGTAATATCTACATTAGCCATGACTCCACCACCGATTGTAACATTACATGTTGTCGTGCATCCTCTACCATCAGTAGCCGTTACAGTAAATGTACCCGGTGCAAGATTTACTGCAGTCGCAGTAGTCTGACCATCACTCCATAAGTATGTGATCGTTCCTTGTCCACCATTTACTTGTGCTGTGGCCGTACCACTGTTCGTACCACATATTGCATCGGTACCTTGTATAGTACAGCTCAATGGATTTCCATCGCCTATTGTAACCGTACAAGTTGAGCTACATCCTCTACCGTCAGTGGCTACCACTGTATAAGTACCTGGAGCCAAATCATTTGGTGTGGCCAATGTACTTGTGTAATTATTAGGTCCTGTCCATGCAATTGTTACAGTTCCTTGGGAACCATCAACACGTACTGTTGCAGAACCATTTGCTCCACCACAGACTGCATCTGTAACATTGTTTATAGAACATGTCACTTGCGCGCTATCCTCTGTAACTGTTGTAATCGCAGTACTCTGACATCCTTCAGCCGTCGTTACTGTAACTGTATATGTACCAGCTACTGATACTGCAGGATTACTATCTGTCGTAGTATTTACTCCAGGACCTACCCAGCTAACGAATGTCGCGCTACTCTGGAATGACAATGTCACTGAAGAGTTCGCACATGAGAGCTGTCCTGAGTTAGTTGCTACTACAGCAGGAGGTGC
>CAZJTO010000584.1:0-1370 GCA_964548935.1 uncultured Saprospiraceae bacterium | reverse complement strand
TCATACATAAAGACACTTACCGACCTAATGGACTGCCCCTCCAATCTACTGAGTAAAGTAAGAGGCAACCTAATCGCAAATACATACTCTCCTGCGGGTAGGTTAGGGGCATTGGCGTTGTCACTATCATAGTTGAGAAGGGTCTCCTCATCTGTTACCTCGCAACATTCATCATCATCACCACATCCCATCAACCCAACAGCTAGCAAAATCACCAATAGATACTTCTTCATGTCGACATATTATATTTAGACCGCAGTCAGGATACATAACTGATCTGCCTATAATCTATTTCACAAGAGGGTCATTTTGTCCATTCCATTGGTCATATCATCAAATAACCATAAAGTCAGTTGGACAGTAGGCTTGAATAAAACTTTATCTTAACTGAGCTAAAAGGCTATCGGGAAGTAAAAAGGCTTATCCCTTTGGCGAACTCATTTAAATAACTTTAGAAAACTTGAATATTTTAATTTATGCCATTGAAAAACTATCTCCACAGTGTCCATAAGCAGTTTAGCTATTACCGAATACTCGGCGATAAGACATTCGGACAACTTCAAGATGAGGAGCTATTCTGGCAATACAATCCAGAAAGCAATTCAATAGCCATCGTCGTCAACCATATGTGGGGTAACATGAAATCTCGCTGGACTGACTTCCTGACTACTGATGGAGAAAAAGAATGGCGCAACCGAGATTTAGAATTTGAGGATGTTATAAAATCTCGAGCTGGATTGTTAGAGAAGTGGGATGATGGTTGGAATTGCCTTTTTACAGCGTTGGATTCGATCAATGAGCATAATTACGATACAGAAGTTTATATCCGTAATCAATCCCATAGCATCACCGAAGCTATCAATAGACAGATGATGCATTATGCCTATCACGTGGGTCAAGTCGTATATATCGGACGGATGATTAAAGGAGATCAGTGGGTCAGCTTATCCATCCCTAAGAATGAATCAAAAGAGTTTAATGATAAGAAGTTTGCTCGCGGGAGTCATGGCGGGCACTTTACAGATGATATCGTGTGATTGCCTAGAAGTCCTTTTTGCAACTCCCTTACTAATAAAGTCTCTAAGAGTTATCAGAAGTCCACATGTCAGAGATATCATCCTCCAACTGTGCTCTCTGTCTCTCTTCTCTCGTCATTTCAAATGCATCTCTTGGCAAGAAATACTCTGAATCAGCAGAGCTTTCATTCGCCCAAGAGGGTTCGCTCTCTTGCTCGTCTGACTCTCGTATATCACGATACCAGAACGCCACTATGACTCCAACAAAGGCCCCAAAAAGATGGCTCTCCCAGGAGATACCTTTCTGATTTGGCAATACGCCTAATGCATAACCGCTGTAGAGGATGGTGACGA
>CAZJTO010000583.1:0-1376 GCA_964548935.1 uncultured Saprospiraceae bacterium | reverse complement strand
ATTGAAGTGTCCTTCGGCATTCTCAGAAAATTTCGCAAATATAATCATAGCTCTCAGAAGACTACATTTGTACTCCACAATTAATAGAATTGTATAATATGAAAAGCGTACTCGTCAGTGATAAGGTACATCCGCTCCTAATCGAAGGATTGGAATATATGGGTATGATGGTGGTCTATAAACCCAAAATGCCCTATGAAGAAGTGAAAAAAGTTATAAGGGATTACAACGGGATCATTATCAATAGCAAGGTTATCTGTGACCGCTCTTTTTTAGAAGAAAATCGGCATTTAGAATTTATCGGTCGATTAGGGTCAGGGCTCGATATTGTAGATCTACCAGTAGCTAAGGCGCTGAACATTGAAGTTATTCGATCTCCTGAGGGCAATGCTAATGCTGTTGCAGAACATGCGATCGGCATGTTGTTATGTTTGATTAACAATATAACACGGGCAACTCAAGAGGTCAGTCAATTGTACTGGAACAGAGAAGCCAATAGAGGCATAGAGCTAGAAGGGAGGACATTAGGGATATATGGCTTTGGTTATACGGGTAGTGCACTGGCTAAGAAATTGCAATCCTGGGATATGAATTTGATCACCTACGATAAGTATCGAGATGATATTGAACAAGACTACCGCTATGTTAGCTCTGTCTCCCTCGATCAGTTGATCTCAAGCTCAGATATACTCTCGATACATCTGCCACTCACAGCTGAGACGAGAGGGATTATTAATGACGACCTGCTGAGGAGATGTAAGCCAGGAACGATCATCATCAATACTTCTCGTGGGCCCATACTCAAGACTCGAGATTTACTAGATCACCTCAAGACGGGCCATATAGCTGGAGCCTGTCTCGATGTACTGGAAAATGAAAAAATGGATCACCTCAGCACAGAACAACGTCACGTCTACTCCGAGTTGCTGGCTATGGATCAGGTGATCGCCACTCCCCATGTGGCTGGCTGGACCCAAGAATCCCTTGTGAAAATTGCCGAGCATCTATTGCTTAAGATTAGCAGATTCTATAGTCAATAGGCTATACAAATATTCTATATTTGAAATCATTAGAGACGTTCTTGCTTTGCAATGACGTCTTTTCTTATTAAATATGAGTAGCAAGACCAATTCTCGGAACTTTTGAGCCGAGATTTTGATTTATACCCTCATCAAGGGTAACTATACTAACTAAGACACTATGAATAAAATAGCCTACTTCACACAAGAGGGATACGATAAGATCGCCGAAGAACTGGAGGATCTGAAGACGAGAGGAAGGGCTGAAGCAGCAAAAGCAATAGCAGAGGCTCGTGAGAAAGGGGACTTATCTGAAAATGCCGAATATGATGCAGCGAAAGATGCACAGGGCATGCT
>CAZJTO010000582.1:0-1378 GCA_964548935.1 uncultured Saprospiraceae bacterium | reverse complement strand
GCTACGGAGATTCCAGAAGGGCTCACGGGCACACAGGTCATCCAAGACTTTGTTGCTGCGATAGGGGGTATGGATAGACTTAAGAATATTAAGTCTCTCGTAACCACTATGTCCGCTTCATTGATGGGGCAAAATATGACCGTAAAGAACACCTATTCTGATGGCAAATTTGCGATGTCTATGGGTAATGGTCAGATGACTTTTATCGAACAGAAGTATAATGGTGAGAAGATGGAGGTATCGCAGATGGGAGCGAGTCAGGTGATAACTGAAGGCCCACAATTCGAAGCGATTAAAGAACAAGCCACTGTAAGTGCACAGTTTGACTATCTGAGCAATGGCAGTACGATAGAGCTATTGGGAGCAGAGACTATTGATGGCGTTTCTGCCTATAAGGTTGCCGTTACCAAGCCGTCTGGCGACAAGATTACGGAGTACTATTCTGTTGATGAGAGCTTGCTGGTGAGAACTGTGGCGACAGCACCTGGTCCAGCGGGCGAGACGACTGTTACAACGGATATGCTGGACTATAAAGCATATGACGGGCTCATGATGCCGTCAGTCGTAAAAGTCGCGGGTATGATGCCCACTACAGTCGAGATGAAAGTAGAATCGGTTGAAATCAATGGTGAAGTTAATATGTCTTTATTTGACATAAAATAGTCCGATTTGCAATGAAGATAAATGGGGCTCTGATGTAGACATCAGAGCCCTTTTTTTGTCTTGATATAATACTAATAAGATCCGAAGAGCTTAATCATATCAGAACATGATTGATTTACGATTCATCGTTGGCTTATGTGATACCTTGCTTTACAGCTCTTTTTAGGTTTTTTTTAGACGGCTGATATGTTATGTAGACAATCTGTAGAGTGGTCCATTGTTGACCCATATATTGTTCATAATCAGCATTTTATATTGATCTTATGCTGCTCAACTTAGCTATGTTCCAAGATGTAAATCCAATACATAGAAAAAATGATCATATTTCTATGGTTCATAGGGTATAAAACATATCTTTAAAATCATATATGAGATAGCTAACCACTGTCTCATATCAGATGATAGAACCTTATGGTGAGCCGCAGAATGATAAAGGCTCTCTTGGCCGCTGCTGTTGTTGTCAGGAGAATGACTGTGAGCATAATGCTCCTTATTCTACTCGTATCCCCATACCCATCTTCTTCAATTCCTACAAATTGGATCAGTAATACTCCTGCTACCCCCTTTTTGCAAGAAGTGATCTTTAGCGCTAATTTTGAGGATAACTCAGGAGATAATAACTGGACACTCACATCTACCTCTACAGATGGCAATTGGATTAATGATACACCTTCTCCTTACTTCACGGGTGCTACACAGATGGAGATCGATGCCA
>CAZJTO010000581.1:0-1382 GCA_964548935.1 uncultured Saprospiraceae bacterium | reverse complement strand
TGTACCTGCGATAGCAGATGTAACCTGTGATGAAGCATTGACATTTGTTGCGCCATCAGCTACGTTTAGCAATGGAGAGACTGGAGCGTGCGAGATCAGTGGTACAGTAGAGGGAGTTGTAGATGCTAACTTCACACAGTGTGGCGGCACGATTACAATTACCTATACGGTAGACCCTGTTGATAACTGTGATAGACCAGCGATAGTTGATCAAGTAACGATAGATGTTGCACCTGCACCAGATCCAGTAATCGCTGTACCTGCGATAGCAGATGTAACATGTGATGAAGCTGCGAGCTTTGTTGCACCATCAGCTACGTTTAGCAATGGCGAGACAGGAGCATGTGAGATCAGTGGTACTGTAGAAGGGACGGTAGCGCCAAACTTTGACGAGTGTGGCGGCACGATCACGATTACGTATACAGCGCCTACGGGCTGTGATAACAACTCAGTAGAGGAGGTAGTAACAATAAATGTTGCCCCAGCCCCTATACCAGTGATCACAGTACCTGCATTAGCAGATGTAACATGTGCTGATGCAGCAAACTTTGTTGCACCAACAGCAACGTTTAGCAATGGACAAGGAGGAGCATGTGAGATCAGTGGCACTGTACCAGGTGTTGTAGATGCGAACTTCACACAATGTGGCGGCACGATCACAATTACTTGGACAGTAGATCCAGCAGATAACTGTGATAGACCTGCAGTTGTAGAGTCAGTAACGATAGATGTTGCACCTGCACCAGATCCAGTAATCGCTGTACCTGCGATAGCAGATGTAACATGTGATGAAGCTGCGAGCTTTGTTGCACCATCAGCTACGTTTAGCAATGGCGAGACAGGAGCATGTGAGATCAGTGGTACTGTAGAAGGGACGGTAGCGCCAAACTTTGATGAGTGTGGCGGCACGATTACGATTACGTATACAGCGCCTACGGGATGTGATAATAACTCTGTAGAAGAAGTTGTAGTAATTGAGGTTGCACCAGCACCAGTACCGACGATAGACGTACCTGCGATTGCAAATCTGACTTGTACTGAAGCAGCATCTTTCAATGCACCGACTGCTACATATAGCAATGGTGCAGGAGGAGCATGTGATATCAGTGGAACTGTACAAGGTGTGGTTGAAGAGAACTTCACTCAGTGTGGAGGAACGATCACAGTAACATGGACAGTACCGTCAGCGGATAATTGTGATAGACCAGCAGTAGTTGAGTCAGTAACAATAGATGTTGCACCAGCACCAGATCCAGTAATCGCTGTACCTGCGATAGCAGATGTAGCATGTGACGAGGCTGCGAGCTTTGTTGCACCAGATGCTACATTTAGCAATGGTGAGACTGGAGCTTGTGGGATTTCAGGAGTAGTTACACCTACCA
>CAZJTO010000580.1:0-1383 GCA_964548935.1 uncultured Saprospiraceae bacterium | reverse complement strand
GGACCTTGACCAGATCATATAGATTCTTTAGTGAGAGTGCAGGAATAGATAGCACCTGTGTACAAACTATTAACTATAGTTTTACAGAATGTAACCAACTGGCTGATGCAGGTCGGATAGGTATCGAAGGGAATATCGTGTTGACCCTGCCTACAGCTAGCTGTAGCTATATTCCGCCGATCATGGAGACAGATCCAGCAGTATCTTCAGATGGATGTGATACGCCATTAGTGGAACACATGTGGTTGATCTCGACCCAGGAGCGATCCAACGGAGCACCGTTTATACCGACAAATCTAAATATAGGCCCTGCAGGATCAGGAAGTATATGGGAGATTATCAATGATGCTACAAACGCCAGTTACCAGCCTGACGGAATTGCACAGAACACATACTTTGTAAGATGCACAAGAGATATAAGCTGTTGTGATTTTGTTGAGACTAATTTAGTTGGCTATAGAATTGACGCTGATGCAGCTACTGGCGATGACCTTTGCCCTGTGGCGCCAATAGTTGAAGAACCTGAAGAAGATGACAACATCGAAGTCCCCCTCGGGCTTGTCCAAGAATGTGAAGAGGAGATCATATTCTCTGTTTGGGACAATATGGCTGGACAAGAGAAAGAATATCAGACGAACTGGACTATTGATGCATCAAATACGCTATCAGGAAGTTCTTTTGTCAGATTCAACGCTAAGGATGGTACCACTCTTCAGCCTGGATTCGAAGTACAGAGTGATTCGCAACTTGAAATAAAAACAGAGGGTTGTAATGACTAAAAAATAATATTAAGACTCTTATGAGGCCCATCGATGCTACTCGGCGGGCCTTTTTTGTTTTTTTGGACTGACTAGAATCAACCGGATTACATTGCTTTATCAAAAGGAAGAAGCATTTGACCACTGTGGACATTTGTTTTAATAAGCTGTTCCATCAGTTTAACCGCCTCGAGTGAGATCTTTACCTATTAAATAATGCTCTTCTTATCCATGGATTGATCTTAAATAGGGTGTTTAATTTTAATGGAATTACAATGATAAGTGCGTAAAATATTAATATTCAAATTATTACATATGTTAAACATGTGTAATATGTTGTATCGCACTAATTTTTAGCACCATATTTGTTCTACCTAAAATAGTATAGGTTGTCGGGGCAAGCGAAAATGTAAGATCCAAAACTGTGCCGTGCTATTGTCCCAACCACGGAAGCATCAATCAAATTCATATTATTAAACTTCTTGTCATTGACAAGAAGTTTAATAAAAATTGATATGATGAAACTACCACCTTCTCAATTATCCAGAGTCTATCGTTGCATTGGACTATCCTCTACAATTAGACTACACAAGAATCTAATGCGCACCCTAACTAGGGGAAGCAC
>CAZJTO010000579.1:0-1385 GCA_964548935.1 uncultured Saprospiraceae bacterium | reverse complement strand
GTGAGATCAGTGGTACAGTAGAAGGAACAGTCGAGAATAACTTTGACGAGTGTGGTGGTACAATCACGATTACATATAGCGCACCTACGGGCTGTGATAACAACTCAGTAGAGGAGGTAGTGACAATAAATGTTGCTCCTGCACCAGTTCCAGAAATCATCATTCCAAATTTACCAGCTGCACTGACTTGTGCTGACGCTACGTCATTTGTGGCGCCGATAGCGACATTCTCTAATGGTATAGATGCACCTTGCTTAATAGAAGGTCAAGTACCTGGAGAGGTTACAGGAAACTTCACTCAGTGTGGTGGAGAGATCGTTGTAACATGGACTGTGCCATCAACAGATAATTGTAATAGAGATGCAGTTGTGGCAACTGCTACAATAATAGTTGAGCCAGCACCAGATCCGACATTCGATGACCCTCAGTTACCTGAGATGATGACTTGTTCAGAAGCAGAATCATTTGTGGCTCCATTACTCGGATTTACAAACAATGATGTGAATGGATGTCTCATTGAAGGTGAAGCACTTGGGACAGTTGAACAGAACTTTACACAATGTGGTGGCACCATTACAATTACTTGGATGGCTCCAACAGGATGTGACAACAACAGTGTTAGTTTTGAACAAGTAATCACTGTCGATCCAGCTACATTGCCTACGATTACGCTTCCAGAATTTGGAGAGATCGGATGTAGTGAAGCTGCCAATTTTGTTGCACCAGAAGCTGATTTCACTAACGGTGAGTCAGGACCTTGTGAGATTTCAGGGACAGTAGCGCCAACAATAGAGAATAATTTTGATGAGTGTGGCGGTACCATTACACTTACTTATACAGCACCTACGGGTTGTGACAATAACTCAGTTGAAGAAATTGTAGTTATCAATGTCACACCAGCACCAGAGCCAACGATTACAATACCTGCCTTAACGGGTCCAATAACATGTGCTGACGCAGCAAGCTTTGTTGCACCAGATGCTACATTTAGCAACGGTGAGACAGGCGCATGTGAGATCAGTGGTACTGTATCTGGTGTAATCGAAGAGAACTTCACACAGTGTGGCGGAACGATTACAATTACTTGGACAGTAGAGCCAGAAGGCAATTGTGACAGACCGGCAGTAGTAGCGAGTGAGGTAATAGATGTAATTCCTGCACCAGATCCAGTAATCACAGTTCCTGAGTTAAGTGACTTGAGCTGTGGCGAAGCGGATGGTTTTGTTGCACCAGATGCTACGTTTAGCAATGGCGAGACAGGAGTATGTGAGATCAGTGGAATAGTGACTCCGACGGTCGAGAATAACTTCGATGAGTGTGGTGGTACAATTACGATTACATATAGTGCACCTACGGGCTGTGATAACAACTCAGTGGAGGAAGTA
>CAZJTO010000578.1:0-1388 GCA_964548935.1 uncultured Saprospiraceae bacterium | reverse complement strand
TTAGAAAACAACTCGTCCATGGCTTTGTCCATGATGAAGCCGCCGCTATGTTGGGCACCTCATGTAATGCCGGTATCTTTTCTAATGCCGAAGAATTGTGCAAGCTGTTTATGATGTATCAGAACTCTGGTCAAGTCAAGACCCAATCACTCATCGACTCTGCAACGATTGTGGAGTTCACTCGCTATCAATATGAGTCTGAGATGAATCGTCGAGGATTAGGGTTTGACAAGCCATTATTAGATTATGATGCCAATCTTGCCTATGTGGCTAAGTCTGCCAGTCGAGCCAGTTTTGGTCACAGTGGATTTACAGGCACTATGGCATGGGCCGACCCTGAGCATCGGATAGTGTTTATATTTTTGAGCAATCGAGTATATCCCAGTCGTGAACAGCGAAATATTTATAATCTAAATGTGAGGCCTCGACTACATCAGGCAGTATACGACGTGTTCATAAATGATGCTATAAAGGAGTAAGGGATGCTCTATTTAGGCTGCAGTAATACAGCATCCTCAGCATAGGAATTGCGAATCGTATTAAGTATTGGACCATAGGATTGAGCATCGCATGACACACGCACTCCTACTCTCGTGAGATCTTTGTAAGGCACTGTGAAGTGGTCATAGCTATCGCGCTCGAGTCGGTTTTTCAGCCTAGTGACATTAGATGGCTGTCTATAGGCTCCGATGATAATTACGCAATCGGTAGGTTGAGCATTGGCAGTCGGTTTTTGATCTGAATGTTGTATTTCTACGACTGGTTGCTTGACCACTTCCTCTACTACTGGTTCTTCTACTACTGGGGTAACATTGGCAATAGTTCTTACGGGTATAGCTGCTTGTTCTGTAGTTTCTTTACCTGGTGTAGCTTGTTGATTCTCCACATCTTGTTCAGTATTATGATGGTGGTCATCACTGTGATCGTGATCATGATGTGATAGACTATGATCAACTTGTCCATCATCGCTGTGTCTATCAATTACACCGGAAGTCTTAGGACTGTCTTCAACAGCACGGTAGTGATAAGACCTGTCAATAGTCCTAGAGGACTCTCTGTCCATCTTGTAAGTCCTACCTTCAATCTCCATTTCATCTGAGATTTCTTCTTGCGTTGGTAGTTCTATATCGTCGCCAGTAACCTCTTCATGTGAGACAGTTGCAGATATTTCTTGGGTGGTTTCTATGTCTTCATTTCCAGCCATAAAGAATAGAGCAGCCCCGATAAACAATGCTACCACTACGACAGCTATAATACGGTCAGTTTTCTCTTGCTTGCTAAGTGTTGATCCTCCGTGATCTGAAGACATGATTTATCTTTGGGACAGGATACAAAAAAAAAAGCGGATAAGGTAATCTCCTCATCCGCTCTCAATATAATGTCTTAGA
>CAZJTO010000577.1:0-1390 GCA_964548935.1 uncultured Saprospiraceae bacterium | reverse complement strand
ATGATTTCGAAGATATTGAGCTTCAAGTATCAGACTTAAGCTTAATCAAGTTAGTAAGTAACCCTACGCCATTAGTTGGTGAAGTCGTGACGTTTACGATAGAAGTGACTAACGCTGGAACTGATGCTGCGACGGGTGTTGCTGTAGAAGATGTTATACCAAATGGTTATACTAACATCACAGCCATCAGCGATGGTGGTGCGCTAGCAGGTAGTACAATTACCTGGAGTGGACTTGATATCGCAGTTGGTCTGACAGAGACGTTAACCTTCGATGCAGAAGTAGTTGCTCCTACAGCGGGAGTTGAGTACAATAACATAGCAGAAGTAACAGCAGCAGATCAGTTTGACCAGGATAGTGAGCCAGATAATGGAGCGGATACAGATGGAGATGGTCTAATCGGTAGTGAGGATGATAATCCAAATGACCCAGGAGTAGATCCAGATGATGAGGATGATGCAGATGATGAGCCAGTAGTACCAAATGTAGAGTATGACTTGGCGATCGAGAAAGCATTAGCGCCAGGACAGGCAGCGATAGTAAGTGCAGCAGCTGCTACAGTAGATTATGTAATTACAGTTACGAATGAAGGTAATGTACCATCATTGACGTACAGCGTTGAAGATGTAATTCCAGCGGGCACAGAGTTTGTTAGTGCGAGCGATGGAGGAACATTTGCTGGCGGTTTGATTACATGGACAGATCTACCAAATCTTGATTTGGGAGCTACTCAAGAGCTTACAGTAACTTTAGAGGTTGTTGATTTTGAGCAGCGAGCATATAGAAATCACGTAGAAATCAGTGATGACTCAGCAGATACATATATAGATGCTGATGGCAATCCTGAAGAAGATATAGATAGTGCTCCAGGTAACTTCGACGGCAACGACGATGGCCCAGGAGTAGATGAGCCAACAATTGATGAGGACGACGATGACTTCGTCGATGTAGACATAGATATCGAGTTTGACCTTGCTTTAGTAAAAGACAGAGCGGGAGACGAAGACGAGAGACTGTTTGAGGGTAGTGTAGTGACATATACCATTACAGTACAGAACCAAGGAGATGTTCCATCGGGAGTATTTTCAGTAGCAGATCAAGCGCCATTTGGAACAAGTGTTGTAGCGGCATCAGATAACTTGGTAACACCAGTTACAGATGCGACGGGACTTACAGTGTGGAGCGATCTACCGAGCTTAGCACCAGGAGAGACGACTACCTTGGATGTAGCACTCTTAATAGAGGATGCTTCACAAGCACCATTCACGAACTTTGCAGAGATTATCAGCGATGATGCTGCAAGATTTGGCGTTGACCCATCGACTGGCTTAGTACAGGCTGATGAGGATAGTGAGCCGGATGACAATGTAGGTATTGATGGTGACGGTCC
>CAZJTO010000576.1:0-1392 GCA_964548935.1 uncultured Saprospiraceae bacterium | reverse complement strand
CAGATGGTGGTAACACAGATGGTGGCGACACAGATGGTGGCGACACAGATGGTGGCGACACAGATGGTGGTAACACTGACGGTGGCAATAGTCCAAGTGCGATTGACCTTGAGTTAATCAAGCGGGTAAGTACGTCTATACCGAGGCCAGGAGATACAGTAGTATTCCAGTTGACAGTATTTAACAACAGTGAGAATAATGCAACAGGAGTTACAGTACAAGATGTTGTACCAAGTGGATTTACAATTGTACCAGGTGGTATAGATAACGGTGGTGTAATGACATCACCTAACGTAGCGACATGGTCAGGTCTTGATATTGATGGATTTGATGTAATCAGATTAACAATAGCAGTTACGGTGAATGAGACGGGTGACTACACTAACGTAGCACAGATCACAGCAGCTGATCAAGTTGATATTGATTCTGCACCAGGTAATGATGATGGAGATCAGAGTGAGGATGATGAGGACAGCGCTACAGCAGCACCTCAGTCTACTGATATCTCGATCAATAAGTCAGTAAGTAATGACAATCCTAGAATTAGAGACATCGTAACTTATACGATTGCAGTCACTAACGAAGGAACAGTTGATGCTACAGGAGTAGAGGTTGCAGATTATCTGCCGGTTGACTTCTGTGTGAACTTTACCAATATCTCTGGTAATGGATTATTCATCGGAGATAGAATCATATGGTCAGATCTATTCGTAGATGCTGGTGAAACTGTAGTCTTATCATTTGATGCCACAGTTGCAGCAAGTGCAGATGGACAAGCAGTAACTAACTTCGCAGAAGTTACAGAGATGGATCAGACAGATATTGACTCTGAACCAGGTAACCTGGATCGTACAGCAGGACCTGCTGAAGATGATGAATCTACAGCAGTATTCAACGTGGGTACGACTTCAGATCTTGAGTTGATCAAAGAAGTTGATCAGATTGAAGTATCACCTAATGATGAGGTGCAGTTTAGTATCACTATCACTAACAATGGTCCAGATCCTGCATTTGGTGTAGGAGTAGAGGATCTATTACCTGATGGTTATGGTACAATCAGCAATATCTCTGATGAGGGTAAACTTACGAGTAACAGATTATTCTGGTACATCGAGTCGATCCCAGTTAATGAGTCAGTAACATTGACATTCGATGCGACAGTAGTTCACTTCATAGATCGTGAGTGTGATTACCGTAACGTTGCACAGATAGTAGAGAGCTTCACATTTGATCCTGATTCAACTCCAGATAATGATGATGGAGATCAGAGCGAAGATGATGAGGACTTTGCAGAAGTACAGTTATCATTCAACGCTGAGTGTGTAACTATTAATACAGGAGTATTCTTAGAGGGTGCATATAACACAGATACTGAGTTAATGTCAACTGAAT
>CAZJTO010000575.1:0-1394 GCA_964548935.1 uncultured Saprospiraceae bacterium | reverse complement strand
GAATCGCCTGATTATCCATTAAGTTCTTGATAATTGAGTGGTCATAATATAGTCACAGAATAAAATAAATCAGAAGCATTAACAGAGTTTATGCTGATTACTCTTCATTAACTGCCATAGAATTAAGTTGTTATTCTACTTTAGAAGTAAATGAGCGAGCCTGATATAGAATTGTGTATTATCGAGACTAGAGAGTGGATCAAAAAGATGGTCTTAGGGTTAAATCTTTGTCCATTTGCCCACCAGCCTTATGCGTCGGATCTGATCAGGTACTCACTCTTGGACCCTGATCGTGCTGTAATCGAACAAATAGTTGAGGAGATCAAGCTTCTGATTCGCGCAGATGCGGATGAAATTGAGACTTCACTGATCATATTGGAGGAGGCCATCGGCTTCAAGCCTTATCTAAACCTTATCGACCAAATTGAGCGATATATAGCCGATGAAAATCTCGAAGGAGTCGTACAAGTCGCCTCATTTCATCCTGAGTATCAATTCAGTGATTTGTCCAGCGATGATGTGCGTAACCATACCAATCGATCGCCATATGCGATGATCCATCTGTTGAGAGAGCAGTCTGTAAGTCTGGCTGTCCAGCAGCACGGCAAAACAGATCAAATCCCCGTCGATAATCAAGCTCGGCTATTAGATTTAGGAATTGATGGGGTAGAAGAGTTGCTCAAAAAATGATAATTCTATCTGCACATAGATGTTTGGGACTCTAGAGAATTAACTAACAGATTGCGGCAATTGCTAAAATAAATTTACCTGCCTACTTGAGTCATTAGACATAATCCTATTGAGCATATAGAAAAGAAAAGTAATCAAATTTGATGCGTCTATAGTGGGAGCATCCTAATCACTGTGTCTATTAAGAGTAGTTGCTACGCTGTCAAGGTGCAGTTACTACCTAATGTTACTAATAAAATATTATAGTAACAATTAGTGTCGGTTGGGGAACCGAAGAATTTAAAGGCTTGACAAATGTGTCAAGCCTTTTTTAAAATTCTTTTTAATATGCTGTCAGATGGTATTGATTCATACCAGTTCACTAGATGATGCATACACGATCCAAAATCAATTGGGACTACCTAATCTCCGATCTTACCAAGTTCAATACCTTCGGAGTAAGCGACCTCTATTCCAGCTTCTTTAAATCCTTTTTTTATTCTACCGAGCGCCTCAAATGTGGCATCCCAATAGTTGTCAGGATGTATATAGGGTCTGACTGAGACTATTATATTATGTGAGTCAAAACTCTCGATACCTATCAATGGTGCCGGTTCTGCCATGATCAATGGGAAGTCTTGTAATGACTTAATGATTACATCCTTGACCTTAGGGAAACTCTCCGCATAAGGCATTGACACATTGAGTTCGAGGCGCATTCGACC
>CAZJTO010000574.1:0-1401 GCA_964548935.1 uncultured Saprospiraceae bacterium | reverse complement strand
ATCAAAACTTGAGTGCTGCATTTATTAAAGAATATCCATATCAGATTAAGCAAATCCGCACCCACAATTTTGGTATAGCACTGTGGAGCAAGCATCCAATTGTCTCTCATCAGATATTAGATTTTACGGATCGAGACTTTCCTATGATTGAGGCTGAATTAGCCATAGGAGAAGAAACCCTAACCGTGGCGTCTATCCATTTAGAAAATCCCGTAGGTAGAGAGAACATGACGGTAAGAAACCATCAAGTAGATCAATTGATCCAGAGGTACAAAGGGTACAGAAATCTTGTCCTCATAGGTGATTACAACATGACGCCATATTCTTATGACTATACAAGGTTGCGAGATCTGCTCGGGTTAGTAGAAACTCGTTGTTCAATAGCTCCGACCTTTCCAGTCTATTTTCTGCCTTTGCGGATTCCGATTGATCATTGCCTGGTAAGCCAAACGATAGAGCATAGCTGCCTTATGCTCGGGCCAGATATCGGTTCAGACCATTTCCCAATCGAGATTGTTTTATCCTTGCACTCGCAAAGCAAATAAGGGTAACTATGAATACTGTTGATGAGCTATTAGAGTTATTAGACCTCGAAGAGATTGATTTGAACTTGTATCGTGGTCAAAACTATCAAGCTCCTTGGGGAAGGATTTTTGGCGGCCAGGTACTCGGCCAAGCTCTACATGCTGCTTATGAGACAGTACCTGATAACCGTATAGCACATTCAATGCATGGCTACTTCATACTTTCAGGTGATGTATCTAAGCCCGTGCTCTACGACATGGAGACACTGAGAGACGGAGGTAGCTTTACAACTCGACGAGTGACTGCGAAACAACACGGAAGGGCGATCTTCAACATGGCAGCATCATTTAAGACACCCCGCCAAGGTTTAGTTCATCAAATCGATATTCCCAAGGTGCCATCCCCTGAAGAGTTAAAATCGGATATGGAACTCCTTGAACTGTATAAAGAGTCCAATCCGATGCTGTATCATGCATTTAGCACCGAACGACCTATTGAATTCAGACCTGTTGAACAAGAGGATTATCTGAGCGAAGAGAAAAAAGAACCTTTCAGACATGTATGGCTCAAGGCAAAAGGTAGATTACCTGATGATCTGCGCGCTCATCAGGAGGTGCTTGCCTATGCCTCAGATTATAATCTTCTGGGCACGTCATTACTACCACATAGGGATGTAGCCAAATTCGGTACTTACTTCCTTGCGAGTGTAGATCATGCTATGTGGTTTCATCGTCCATTCAGAGTGGATGAGTGGTTACTGTATGTCCTTGATAGTCCAAGTGCATCTAACTCGCTGGGTTTTAATCGTGGCAGCATCTTTAACAGAGATGGGGTGCTCGTGGCATCTGTAACTCAGGAGGGATTGATGGCACCGAT
>CAZJTO010000573.1:0-1408 GCA_964548935.1 uncultured Saprospiraceae bacterium | reverse complement strand
GAGGGAAGAGCTAAATGGAACTATGTTACCATTGCCCATGAAAACGACCTGGAAGCAGCTATATCTGATGGCCTTGACACAGATGATCAAATTATCATCTCAGGACATCTCAACCTAGATCATGATGCCAAGGTAATCCTAGTCGACAACAGCAAGCAATAAGCATGCTCAGAACACTTATACATCGACCCATAGGCGTGATCATGTCGACTATAGCCGTCATTGCTATATCATTAGTGTTCGTCCGAAATGTGCCAATTTCTCTACTGCCCGATATTCCGATACCCAAGCTATCTGTTCACATCTCTGCACCAGATCTGGATGCACGCACTCTAGAAACCACCATCACGAGGGTCATCAGAAATCAACTGATACAGGTCAATCACCTCAAAGATATCGAGAGTCACAGTCGCAATGGCTCAGCAATCATCGATCTGACCCTCAATTTCGGCACGGATACCGATCTGTCCTCCATAGAAATCAATGAAAAGATCGATCAGATCATCTCATTCTTACCCCGAGAACTAGAGCGTCCACGCATCATCAAGACTAATGTTGCCGATATACCCGTATTTTATCTTGATATCTGGCCCCATAATCAGGAAGCAGGAGGATTTTTATCCTTCTCTTCGTTCGTCAGGAAGACCGTCAAGAAGCGGTTGGAGCAGATTGATGAGATTGCCTTTGTTGATGTCCACGGTGGCTCCCAAGCTGAGATACTTGTGATCCCGCATCAGGATATCCTGCGCTCACTCAACATCTCCGAGCAGCAGCTCAGCCTAGCTATCAATAACGCCAATCTAAATATTGGCAATGTTATCTTAAGAGATGGTGCCTATCAGTATAATGTTCAGTTGGCATCTCGACTCAGCAATATCGACGATATCCGTAAGGTATATTTGCGTATCCATGATCAGATATATCAATTGGATCAACTGGCTGAGGTTATCTCGACCGCACAGGAACAGCGAGGTAGTTTCTACTATGGTAGCGCTAAGGGCATCAGTCTAGCCATCCGAGCTAAGTCCAATGCTAACAACTTTATCCTCAGGAGGAATATCGAGGAAACACTTGCTGATCTGAGGTCAGAGCACAGCCATATCAGTTTTGAGTTATCTCGAGATCAGTCATCGGTATTGGAGGCCTCGATTGATAACTTGCGTACTTCACTACTTTATGGGTTAGGTTTCGCCGCTATTGTTATGTTTTTCTTCTTTAGAGACTGGCGACTCCCTCTACTGATCAGTATCTCTCTGCCGATAGGCATTCTGCTGACACTCTTCGGGTTTTTCATTTTTGATATTTCTATCAATGTGATCTCTCTTGCTGGTCTGATCCTCGGCATCGGACTGATGATAGACAATGCGATCATCATCATTGAAAACATCAAGCAAAAGATCGAGCAATC
>CAZJTO010000572.1:0-1410 GCA_964548935.1 uncultured Saprospiraceae bacterium | reverse complement strand
TGATGAACTCATTGAATGGATGTCCATCCTTTCGGATCGGTTCGGTCTGCGAGGTGGCAAAGTACCCAGGGCCAATACCATTGACCTGGATGTTATGTTTCGCCCATTCCGTAGCCATGTTGCGGGTGAGCATTTTCAGTCCACCTTTCGCAGAGGCATAGGCGCCTACGGTATTTCGCCCAAGTTCTGTCATCATCGAACAGATGTTGATGATCTTCCCTTGTTTCCTATTGATCATGCCTTTGACAACGTGCTTAGACACGATGAATGGAGCGACTAAGTCGATATCTATAATTTGCTTAAAGTCGACCACTTCCATGTCAGCCAGAGGCACACGCTTGATGATAGCAGCATTATTTACAAGGATATCAATCTGTCCTATTTCCTTCTCTATTTTTGCAATATTGGCACTAACCTCAGCTTCATTAGATACATCAAATTTGTATCCGTGCGATTGGATACCGTGACTCTGATAGTAAGCGACAGCCTTTTTGATTTTTTCGCTTGAGGAGTTGCCATTGACGACGATGGTCGCACCAGCTTCACCTAATCCTCTCGCCATAGCCATCCCCAGTCCATGCGTGCCTCCTGTGACCAGTGCTATTTTTCCTTTAAGATCGAATAAGTCCATGGGTGGTTATTTTAAATTTGGGATGTCCACTTTGTCCATATCATTGTAGTCTAAGTTTTCGCCAGCCATACCCCAAATAAATGTATAGTTAGAAGTCCCTGAGCCAGAGTGTATGGACCACGGAGGAGAAATCACTGCTTCATGATTTTGCATCCAAATATGTCTGGTCTCTTGAGGCTGACCCATGAAATGACAGACTGAGTGACCCTCTGGCACATCGAGGTAAAAGTATATCTCCATCCTACGGTCATGTACGTGCGCAGGCATGGTATTCCACACACTTCCTGCCTTCAATTCTGTCATTCCCATCTGCAATTGACAAGTGGTCACAACCCCTCCAATAATCATCTGGCTGACTATTCTATGATTAGCCGTTTCGAATGATCCTAATTCTATTTTATTAGCCTCAGCCAGACTTACTTTTTTAGTAGGATAACTGTGATGCGCTGGAGCCGAATTGAAATAGAACTTGGCAGGTTGATCGCCATGATCTGACTTAAAAATGACCTCTTTAGCTCCCTTTCCGATATAGAGTGCATCTTTTAAATCCAGCTTATATGTTGTGCCATCTACTTCCACACTTCCAGAGCCACCAACATTCATGATTCCTATTTCTCTACGATCAAGAAAATGCTCGGATTTAAGTGGATCTATTGTTTCTAATGTGAGCGGGGTGGTAGGTACAGCGCCTCCTGCTAAATAACGATCGTAATGAGTGTAAGTAATTTTGATCTTACCTGTCTGCATTAGATCATCGATCAGGAACTCGTCTCGGAGCT
>CAZJTO010000571.1:0-1410 GCA_964548935.1 uncultured Saprospiraceae bacterium | reverse complement strand
ATAATCGTGCAAATGTTAAAATCGCTGTAAACTACTTTACAAAACTACAGATAGCCTACACAAAAGCTTGTGACAACCCTACAAGTAGTATACATTTGCACTATAACCTTTTTGACCTTTTAAGAAAACGAACACCCCATGAGAAACTTATTCTCATTAATCCTAGCGGTTAGCTGCTGCTATGTGATAGGCTCGGCACAGAACGACCTCTCATATAGACTAATAGCGGACGCGTATACACTGGATGATGAAAACACTACGATCCATATACAGATCAAAGTAGATGAGACAGCTTTAAATCTTGCTGATCAATACTACAGGTTCTACTATGACGCTTCAAACATGAAGTTGAATGATCAGAACACACAGACTGTGTTACCCACAGCAAATTATCATAACGCCACTATCATTGAGCATGTCGAAGGACTTGACGCTTCACGTGTAGGAGAATTAGCCTATGATCGCAACTTAGGCTTTATCAACCTATATATAGAGTTATCTGATCTCACGATGGGTGGGACAACTATTACTCCTCAGGATAAGTGGATGACTGTTGCGACATTGGACTTCAGTATTGATAATACCGAAAAACCACTCATTGCCACTTGGGCAAGAATCGATAAAACAAAGAACTATACGAGCGCCTATACTCTGGTAGCAGAATGGGTAGATACTGATAAAGTAGCTGTAACGAATCAAAAGGAATACAATGATCTATATGCTCATGCAACTGCTTCAGTTGTAAGCGAAGATGTTGAGATAACTATTGGACCGAACCCAACAGCAGATTACGTAATGGTTAGAAATACCCAAGGCTTTAACCATGATGCAATCGTGGTACTCCGTGACATGAACGGCTATTTATTAGAATCTAAAGACATCGCAGGTAATACCGTAGCAACCATAGTGCTCTCAAACTACACTTCTGGGGCTTACCTCATCGAAGTGTCCAATGGAGTCAACGCAGAAATTGTAACGGAAAAGATAATATTCACAAGATCTTAAAACACAATCAGCATAATATGATCAAGTGAATTCAGACCAATCTCATGCTTAGGTCAAAAGGTGTTCAAATTAGCGTAAGATGACGTCTGTTCTCAGTATGTAAAGCGGTTCTACAATGTAGGACCGCTTTTATTTTGTCCCTACTCATTGGCCTTGTAGACCCCTAAAAAGTCACAAAATATTAGCTGTTTTAATATTAGACAAAAGCTAATATGAAATTTCTTTTCAGATTTCTTTTTCTTTTATAAACAATTGTATATTTGTCACATCGAAAGTGGGCTGAGGCTCATTTTGAAAGACATAAGAGGTAGATGCCTCACATACGATTTAGACTAAATTGGATTTAAAAATCCTTAAGAATGGCCCTCGAGTAAAGGGCTTTTCTTTTTTCTACTACTCTCGTTT
>CAZJTO010000570.1:0-1412 GCA_964548935.1 uncultured Saprospiraceae bacterium | reverse complement strand
ATCCCGCACCAAAAGCAGCAAAGTCGATCACACTTTCTGATGAGAGCGCTATAATTGTACCGCTCATGTCTGTGATGATTAGCATACTATTCGGACCCGAGTTACCAGTTACATTGAATGCTACACTTGTACTAGCGGAGTTTAGGCAGATACTAGTTACATCGGTCGAGGTTAGCTCTCCACCTTGGGGTAGATCTGTAGCACATGAGGCATTAATCATTAAATCATCGATGTCCCAAGCGGTCACATCACCTGCCCCAGTCACACA
Source organism: uncultured Saprospiraceae bacterium (assembly GCA_964548935.1). Lineage (GTDB taxonomy): Bacteria > Bacteroidota > Bacteroidia > Chitinophagales > Saprospiraceae > GYS-P2D. The sequence goes on along the minus strand of CAZJTO010000570.1, from coordinate 1,144 downwards.
GTAAGGTAAGATCTCCAACTGATAGGCTACTGAACCATTTGTAGTGAAAGCACCATCATTGGTGAATTGAAAGTTGGCTAAGTTCCATGGATCATTCGTTGCATTTCCTTCTGATCTGAATACCTCAATACCGTCTCTCAACAATCTCACCGCAAATAACGATGGAGGATTATTATCTCCTGTTTCACCTTGAATAAATTCAAATGCATCAGGGCTTCTATGTTGGAAACTAATCGAAGTCAGCGTGGCATTTTGATCCGCGCTTCCAGTTAGGTTAAATGGCACAATAATTCTGCTCTCAGAACTAAAATCTGCCACACACGATAAGGATGAGGACACACACATCGCTGAGCCTGTAAAACCAGGAGTACAGGAGTGACTATTTACGGTAGGATTTACTCTAAAAAGAGGTCCGCCAACCGATAGAATATTACACTCTGAATCTGCCTCAACAGAACCTGTAAATTCGGAATAATCAATGTTTTGTTCAGCTCCAATTAGGGCTTGACAATTGTCAAAATCGTAAGTGATTCTTGAACTTTGGGTGTCACTATTACCATACAATGAGGTAAGGCAAAGGCACAAAAGTACCATGGTACTGTAAATGGGAAATCTAGTCATTAATCGCAAGTTGTGTTATAATCTAAAATTGCAATAGTGTAAAGATCGTAAAGTTGGGGGGTATAATGCTCAAGGTATACCCTAAATTAATCAATTGATCGAATTTCAATAACTTTAACAGTTTATAATTCAACGAGTTATGAAATTGATAAATACTAATAATTGAACGTTTAATATGAAAAGGTCTTTGAAAGTACCATCTGGTATATCGCTATTAGGGTAGTAAATAATTGACATTTAATTATAATACGATTAGGAGGTAAGGTTTACAGCAGCGAAAAAGCAACATTAACTTTGTGTCTACTCTGGGCAGAAAATAGTGCGTTTCCTCTCTACATGGCTTTCTTGTCGCCTTAGTATATATAAGGTCCAGCTAGGATCCACAAAGATCATAATTCAATGATTCAGACCACTCAATGGTGACTGAGCATTAACCACTTCCGATTACCTATTTATTATTCGATTAAAAACGGCCTAGAAAAAAGCGTTATACATAATTAAGAAAGCCCCTGCTCCCGCTAAG
>CAZJTO010000569.1:0-1414 GCA_964548935.1 uncultured Saprospiraceae bacterium | reverse complement strand
TCCTTGTCCAACTCTATTTTGCATCTCACAACTGACAAAGTCCATTTCAATTCCACCAAAAGATTCTCCGAACCAGAGGCTCAGAGAATGTCTGTGTTCTGTAACTTGTTCAATTGAAATATCCTGGAGTATTACGTGGAATTCTGTCTCAGAACAACTAAAGTTTCTATCTACATAACCTAGTGGCTTATACAAGCCTTTAGTCTTCTTAAAATTTGTTACTTCAGAAAATTTTAGCTTAACGAATTCTCGATATTCACTACGCAATTCTGAATTTACGGTGTCAGTAATTATAACAAACTCGTTTTCAACTAAAATTAGGTCATAACTTACAAGCAATGCGCCAATTATCTTGAGCTTTTTTATTTTTTCAATAGAAATCATCATGATATATTACAGTCCTTCGTGTGGTATATGTGTTAATTGCTCAAAAAGTGGATTTTGGACTTCCTCCCCCGCTCTCTGAAGTTTGTAACTTCAGAGCACTATTATTCCGTATTTATATCCGTCTCTATCTGACATAGGCATCTAAGATAATGTTCTGAAAGTCAATATTGTAGTTGGAAATCTAATATCGGTTCGAGGTCGGACCCGCCCGCCATAGGAAGGGACACTCGAACAGCACAAGAATTTTGATAAGAAAACAATCTATAGACTCCAATAACTCCACTACTCGAACATGATAAAAAGAAAACTCTCTTCGATCTGATCGATACTTCTATCTAAGGCGCTATAACTCGTAAGACCTACGCTTAATTAAATATTAGTTCGAAGACACAGTCATTCGAACAGCGGAACAGAACAGCCGATGCGCACTCATGATAAAATCATGAATACACTCCGACGTAGGCACAGCCTACGCCGAACGGGACTAATTTTTATAAATTCAGTAAAGAGGATAACCCGATATAGACTTAAAGAAAATCCATTTAGTAGTAAAACGTATAATACATTCTTCTCCTTCCATTTTCACGTTATAAGTGTCATTCTCCTTTTCACAACTAAAGTTTATGATATTTTTGATTCCCCAACCCTCAAAATACAAATTCGAGACCTCATTAAACTCAATTTCTACCTTAACATGATTTGAATCTTTGAACCACTTTGAGGGAGGGGTATTAGGGAAATTTGACGAATGAAAGAATACAAAAATTGAAGGAGAATCAGAATTAAAATGAATATCCCTTATAAATGAATTCTGAAAATCAAAACCTTCAGGATATAATTGATGAAGGAAAAAAGAATTAAGTATTTCCATAAGGTTATTTTTGGAAGTTATAATGTGGTTTAGTTCCTGGAACAGAGCCATTGGGATTATTCCCCGGTCTCACATTAAAATGAGGACCTTGATCTCCTACCCCATCGCTCTCTGAAGTTTGTAACTTCAGAGCACTATTATTCCTCCTATATCTAA
>CAZJTO010000568.1:0-1414 GCA_964548935.1 uncultured Saprospiraceae bacterium | reverse complement strand
CAAGATCACGTTTGCCTATGCCTATCCGGACGGGTATGCCTTTCATCTCATACTCGGCAAACTTAAATCCAGGGCGCTTCTTCTTATCTCGATCTATAAGCACAGATATACCCAGCGCTTTGAGGTCCGCCGCTATCCGATCCGCAACTTCCATTATTTCTGGTTGTGGCTTAGGAATAGGTACAATGACGACTTGAGTAGGTGCTAGCTTTGGAGGCAAAACCAAACCTTCATCATCTGAGTGAGTCATAATGAGTCCGCCGACAAGTCTAGTGGACACACCCCAAGATGTGGCCCACACATATTCTTCCTTATTGTTTTGATCAGCATACTTCACATCAAATGCCTTAGCGAAATTCTGCCCTAAGAAGTGCGATGTACCAGCTTGTAGCGCTCGACCATCCTGCATCAATGCCTCTATGGTATAAGTCTCTTCGGCTCCAGCAAATCTTTCATTTGCAGACTTAGCCCCTTTGATCACTGGCATCGCCATATAATCCTCAGCAAATCGAGCATATAACTCATGGATCATCTTAGACTCTGCGATAGCCTCATCACGAGTGGCATGGGCCGTATGTCCTTCTTGCCACAGGAACTCTGCTGTCCTCAAGAATGGTCTTGTCCGCATCTCCCACCTGACTACATTAGCCCACTGATTAATTAATAGTGGTAGATCTCTATATGATTGAATCCAATCCTTATAGGTATTCCATATGATGGTCTCAGATGTAGGTCTTACGATAAGTTCCTCCTCTAGTTTGGCTTCAGGATCAACCACGACACCACTTCCATTCGGATTATTCATTAACCTATGGTGGGTAACCACAGCGCATTCTTTGGCGAAGCCTTCGACATGATCTGCTTCCTTACTCAAAAAACTTTTAGGAATGAAGAGCGGGAAGTAGGCATTGACGTGGCCTGTCTCCTTAAACATTTTATCCAACTGAGTTTTCATGTTCTCCCATATCGCGAACCCTGTTGGCTTAATGACCATACATCCCCGGACTGCCGAATTATCGGCCATTCCGGCTTTTTTTACGATATCTAAATACCACTGTGAATAGTTCTCTGCCCTTGCCGTAATCTCCTTTGCCATGCTGATTGTTAAAATCCTGTTGCCATCTGTTAAAATTCGAACTCCTTTGGAAAAGAATTCGTCATATATAATGAACGTTATTGTCTTAGACTCTGAAAAAAAGTAATTAAGATTCTAATACGAACTGTTTAATTGTTTATTAACAGTTCAATTGTGTCAAAAGTAATAAATTGTGGAGGCACGGAAAATTGAACTGCTAAACGATATAAAAATAAGTAGCTATGAGAAATACAAAATTAATTTCAGTCTTGACGGTCTTCTTAGGCCTGTTTATTGTAAATGTCAATGCACAGTTTGACGATCTCTACTTCGATGAAG
>CAZJTO010000567.1:0-1416 GCA_964548935.1 uncultured Saprospiraceae bacterium | reverse complement strand
ATGAGGATGATGAAGATTCTGCAGATGTAGATATCGATATCACGTACGATTTAGCCATAGAGAAAAATCGTACAAGTGCTGAGCAGGCAACACCATCAAATCCTTTTGTCACGTATGACATCATCGTAACTAATGAAGGCGATGTAGAGTCATTCGACTACCAAGTATCAGATTTAATCCCAGGAGGAACACAGTTTGTAAGCGCCAGCGATGGAGGTTCATTTGCAGGAGGTGTTGTAACATGGGATTTAGCTGCAAGCTTACAGCCAGGTCAGTCAAGAACATTAACTCTCGAGTTAGAGATCGTAGACTTCACCTTAAGAAGCTATACAAACTTCACTGAGATCAGTGATGATAGTGCTGAGGACTTTGGAATCGATCCTGATACAGGTGTTGATGAAGTTGATACGGATAGTACACCAGACAACGATGATAGTTCTGATGATGTGGCTGGTCCTGGAGAGGATAACACTGCTGATGAAGATGATGAAGATAGCGCACCAGTTGATTTAGATATCAACTATGATTTAGCTATTGAGAAGAATAGAACAAGTGCAGAAATTGCAACACCATCTAATCCTTTTGTTACTTACGATATTACCGTAACTAATCAAGGAGATGTAGAGTCATTTGACTACCAAGTTTCTGACTTGATCCCAGGAGGTACAGAATTCGTATCTGCCAGCGATGGAGGTTCATTTGCAGGAGGTGTTGTGACATGGGATTTAGCTGAGAGCTTACAACCAGGTCAGTCAAGAACAATAACTCTCGAGTTAGAGATCGTAGACTTCACGTTAAGAAGCTATACGAACTTCACTGAGATCAGTGATGACAGTGCTGAAGATTTCGGAATCGATCCGACTACAGGCGCTGATGAAGTAGATATCGATAGTACACCAGATAATGATGATAGCTCTGATGATGTAGCTGGACCAGGCACGGATAATACGGCTGATGAAGATGATGAAGATAGTGCGCCAGTTGATATAGATGTAAACTATGATTTGGCGATATCAAAGAACCGTACAAGTGCAGAGTTAGCATCACCAGCAAGTCCGATCGTGTCGTATGATATCATCGTAACGAATCAAGGAGATGTAGAGTCATTTGATTACCAAGTAAGTGACTTGATCCCAGGAGGTACAGAATTCGTATCAGCGAGTGATGGCGGCACATTTGCCGGAGGCGTTGTAACGTGGAATTTAGCTGAGAGCTTACAGCCAGGTCAGTCTCGTACAGTAACGTTAGATATAGAGATCGTAGACTTTACCTTAAGAAGTTATACGAACTTTACTGAGATCAGTGACGATAGCGCTGAAGACTTTGGAATCGATCCAACTACAGGCGCTGATGAAGTAGATAGCGATAGTACACCAGATAATGATGACAGTAGTGATCCAGCTCAAGGGCCAGGTA
>CAZJTO010000566.1:0-1423 GCA_964548935.1 uncultured Saprospiraceae bacterium | reverse complement strand
ATGGGTTCAGCAATTCTGCCATGAAGTAGGTGAAGACGACCAGGGCTATATTATTGCCCACCAGCATAGTACCGAGGAAGTCATCTGGCTTATCAAAAAACCTTCCAAGGATACGCCCTCGTCGTGAGCCTTCATCACGCTTGATCTCTACACCGAGTTTACTCGCCGAGACAAAAGCTATCTCCGCTCCCGAAAAGAAAGCGGAGAGTAGCAAGAATACTATTATAATTAATGCAATGCTCACCTATACTATTATCCTCCAAAGATAATAGGCTATCGAATATTATTAATCAGATGCTGGATCCTGAGGATCCATGATGATCTCTATATAGTTGTCATAAGAAAAATACTGACCGATAGCTCCCTGTATATCAGATGCTGTAAGGCTGTTAATCTTAGCCTCAAGCGACTCGAGCAGGATATCATCAAAGTTTTTCTCATCATCGTGCTCTTGACCGATACGACGCTGCCAGTAACGGTTTTCTTTGAGTGACTTGATACGTCCTTGCTTCTGAGTTTCTTTCACTTTAGTCATATCGAGATCGCTTGGACCTTCCTCTATGGCTTTCTCTATAACTTCTTTGGCTGCTTCTACCAGCTTATCTGTCATCGGTGGATCGGCATTAAAAGAAATCGTTATGCCATAGTTTTCTATCGGCTTCTTACTTCCACCGCCTGATACTCTCACACCATATACTCCCCCTAGGTCTTCACGGAGCGCTTCTCTCAATTTGATCCGTAGATAGGCAAGCGATGAAGACATGATATAATTATTCTCGCCATTGTATTTATAGTCTCCATGATAGTACATGTTGACATTAGTTTTTGGTGCTTCACCTTTCTTAAATCGATCTTTTATCCCGCCTTTTACAGCCCGGACTCCAACATCTTGCCAATCCTCCTCACGATCTATCGTTGGTAGATTGCCGAGATACTTTTGGACATAGTCCATGATGATTGGTTCATCAAAATTACCTACGAATGTAAATGTGAAATCTGAGGCATCGCCAAATCGCTCATGGTAGATTTCCATGGCTCGGCCGTAATCAAGATCCGTCCAATCTTCAGCAGATGGGAACCCCACCCGAGGGTGATTATCAAACTGTTTATTACTGACATAGTCACTGAAGAAGAAGTCTGGATTAGACATGAGGTTCTTATACAGACCACTCTGCTTAGCCACAAATCCTGTGAATGCCTCCTCATCTATCCTAGGCTCATGGAAGTACTTATAGACCATCTGGAACATAATCTCCAGATCATCTGGCGATGCTGAACCATTCATCCCTTCTGATAAAGTTCCTACAAAAGGACGTACCGATACGGTTTTACCCGCCATGAGTTTTTGTAATTGTGTAGGACTAAATTCTCCTATACCTGCTTCACTGACTATAGATGCAGAGTTAGAGGCATTGAAGTACTC
>CAZJTO010000565.1:0-1428 GCA_964548935.1 uncultured Saprospiraceae bacterium | reverse complement strand
TTAAATTCCCATGAACATTAAGTCCTTCCCCGGGCCGTCTGTGCCCTTACTCGTGGGGAGCTCAAAAATTAATAACCAAAAAATATAACTCAATAACTCGTTAGCTTTTAAGGAATATATTCTCCCAGTACCATCCTGCCTCTTAGTCTACATATGTTTGTTAATAGAAAGCTGAAGGTTCAATTACCCAACTCTCTATTAACAAATCATAATTCCCATGAACATATTCGAATCAATCGGCGCGAGACTCTTTAGCTTGCTTGATGATTAATTCATACTACAAGTATCGGCATCAAAAAGGCCTATTCCAAAGACAAAAAATTGATAATGTTCTTTGAATAGATAAATTGTTAAACTGTAATAGTCTAATTATCAGAACATTAAATTATGATTTGATATCAAAAAGTTATCAGAATGATAAAATGTGAAGAAGAGAAGCGGGAAAAAAAGCTGGTCTTGATATCAAAAGACCAGCTTTTGCAAATTAAAATTCCCATGAACATTAGTCTTTCCCCAGGCATTCTGTGCCTTACTCACGGGGAGCTCAAAAATTAATAACCAAAAAATATAACTCAATAACTCGTTAACTTTTGAAGTATGTTCTTCCTGTGCCATGCTGCCTCTTAGTCTCGTATATGTTTGTTAATAGAAAGCTGAAGGTTCAATTACCCAACTCCCTATTAACAAATCATAATTCCCATGAACATATTTGAATCAATCGGCGCAAGACTCTTTAGCTCGCTTAATGATCAATTCATGATACAAGTATCGGCATCTAAAACCTGCGTTCCAAAGACAAAAATTTAATAATGTTCCTTAGATTACAATAATAATATTATTATAATTAGTTGATAATCAGATAGTAGGAATATTATTTATAACTAAAATGTTATTAATGTATCAGAAAGGACTCTGATGTTTTGGATTATTAAGGAAATCCGTATCCTCAAGCGTAAGCAAAAATGCCATCAAAGCTTCTTTATCAGTGGGACTGATCTCAAGAGGCCTTAATACTGCACCGATATTATCAACGACATTGCCACCAGTGGTGTAATGATCGATAACCGCATCCATGTCTACTAAGCTGCCGTCGTGCATATACGGAGCAGAAAAGAAAATATTCCTTAATGTAGGCACTCTGAAGGTGCCGTTATCAAAAGTTACCCCAGTGATCGCTCCTCTGCCTAAGTCAGAGAAAGAATTGAGATCTGGAGTCTCTTGAAGACCATTATTGATAAACTCATTAGTAGTAAACAGAGGGGCATTGTGACAGTGGCCGCATTCAAGATGTTTCGACACATCTGGGTCTATATCAAAAAAGATATCGTGCCCTCGTAACTCTTCATCTGTAAATACCGATTGACCAGAGATTACCCGGTCATACTTAGAATTGCCACTGCTGACTAAGCTACGTTCAAACTGAGCAAT
>CAZJTO010000564.1:0-1454 GCA_964548935.1 uncultured Saprospiraceae bacterium | reverse complement strand
ATATGCATTTGGTTATCTAGTTAAGACTCCATGAAGACCCCTCTTTGCCATCCTTTACCAAAATATTCTCTTTAGCGAGAGCATCTCTGATCTTGTCTGAGGTTGTCCAGTCTTTGTTAGCTCGGGCTTGTTGACGTAGGTCGAGGACCAATTGCATAACACCGTCGAGACTCTCATATAATCCACTACCCAGACTACTTGCTTCATCTTTCAATCCTAAGATATTATCCAAGACGTCAGTGAAGCATTTCTTCAATTGCTCCATAGTATCGGAACTGAAGTTTTTGAATTCTTCCTTCCCGTCTTTATAGCTATTGATGATTGGTACCAATTCGAACAATCGCGCTATCGCCTTAGGTGTATTAAAATCATCATTGAGCTCTTCAAATACGGCGGCAATCGATTTATTGATCTGTTGATCTAGATCAGATTGACCGTCACCTCCAGTATGCGATACGTCTTGGAGGAATTGATTGGCCTCCATGAGCTTCTTATATCCTTTTTCGGCTGCGACTAGCGCATCATTACTCAGATCTATCGTAGATCTATAGTGTGCCTGCATTAAGAAGAATCGGATCACCATTGGACTAAATCCTTTTCCCACGTGGTCACTTTCTCCTGTAAACAGCTGATGAGGTGTAATCGTATTGCCATCACTCTTGGACATCTTGCGTCCATTCATCAAGAGCATGTTGCTATGTAGCCAGTACTTAGCAGGGGCACAACCACAGGCCCCCATGTTTTGTGCAACTTCGTTTTCGTGGTGTGGAAACTTGAGATCCCCACCGCCGCCATGGATATCAAATCGCTCACCCAAGTACTTGGTGCTCATGGCTGAACACTCCAAGTGCCAGCCCGGAAATCCGATTGACCATGGAGAGTTCCATTTCATCAAGTGCCTATCATCCGCCTTCATCCATATCGCAAAGTCTGCTGGATTGCGCTTTTCTTTTTGATTTTTGAGGTCACGTGTTTCAGAAAACAACTCATCAATTATTCTCCCAGAGAGGGCGCCATAGTTGCCGTACTTTTTATGAAACTTGATCGTGTCAAAGTATACTGAACCATTCTTTACATATGCGAGATTGTTGTCCAATATCTTCTGGACCATCTCTATCTGTTCGATGATATGTCCTGTGGCTCTTGGCTCGATGCTCGGAGGGGAAACATTGAATATGGACATCATCTGATGAAACCCATTTGTATATTTCTGTACGACTTCCATGGGTTCGAGATTCTCGAGTTTCGCCCTTTCAGCGATTTTATCTTCTCCAGTATCGAGGTCGCCAACTAGGTGTCCAACATCAGTAATATTGCGTACATATCTCACCTTGTATCCGAGATGTACGAGATATCTATAGACTACATCAAAGGCTATAAAAGTGCGGATATTACCCAGGTGTACATCGCTATACACCGTAGGTCCACATACATACATGCCGATGTGTCCATCG
>CAZJTO010000563.1:0-1454 GCA_964548935.1 uncultured Saprospiraceae bacterium | reverse complement strand
TATCAGTAGCACTCTTGATACTGAACCCTTCGCCGCCTTCGACTTGATCTTTAAACGATAAGATGGTTTTCTTCATACCGGCGCCTTTGATGGTTACTCCAGCGACATCTGTAAACGAGAGAGGCCTCTTAAATGAAAATGTGCCTTCCGGCAGTAGTATCGTTTCGCCCTCCTTAGCTTCGATAAGTCTTTTTTGTAAGCTGGATACGACCTCATCTGCGGTCATGACTTGTGGACCCGTGGGTGCGGTCTTGCACGCAACAAGGAATAGGATGATGAGTCCAGCGGCGAGATAGTTTATGTTTTTCATAGCGACATATTATCCAATAAATATATCGATTAATCATAAGACCTAAGGAACCCACATGCTGACAAGAGGAGATCACCTTGCATAATGCGGATTTGGACTTGTGATTGCCGAAGAATAGCTGATACTATGGAGTAGTGAGTATAAAAATCCTGTATCCAAATTGACTTTTATACGTCTTAGGGAGGTATTTCAAAAAAATATTCGATGGCTAAGCATCCATATCATGGAAACTAGCGTAGAGTATATAAGAGCAGATAAATTTTATTGGTTGGACTCACACCTACTAAATATAATCAGTAAATGCGTCAAACAGGATCGCACAGCCCAGAATGAACTGCATAAGCAGTTTTATTCCTACGGGCTAGGCATATGCTTACGCTATGTCAGCGACCCTCTTGAGGCAAGATCTATCCTTAATCAAAGCTTTTATAAGGTGTATAAGAATATTGAGAAATACGATACCAAGCTGGATTTCAAGCCCTGGTTTAAGACCATAGTGGTCAACTCCTCCTTGGACTATCTGCGGTCAAATCGAAAAATGGCACATCATGATACCCTCGAAGACAATACCACCAATATTTCGATCGACCCAACAGCCATGTCGGACCTGTCGTATGAAGACATGTTAAGTGTGATCAATGAACTACCGACGGCTTATCGGGCAGTGTTTAATCTCTATGTAATCGATGGCTTTAAGCATCATGAGATTGCAGAAAAACTTGGGATCACAGTGAGTACCTCGAAGTCAAACTTGAGTCGCGCAAAATCGAATTTGCGCAAAATGATGAACCTAAATGCTGCGTTGTTATGATTGAGAGAGACTATGATAAGCTAATAGGAAGGTTCAAAGAACTATCGGATAACCCCAAGTTGGATTATCATCCAGAGGATTGGACCGCAGTAGAACAAATGTTAGACAATCGTGACCCGAAGAGACCATTGTTATGGTTGTGGCTATCGGGATTCCTATTGATCTCTGCAGTTGGTGCATGGTTTTTATTATCTGATGCTGATGCGAGTAATCTGGCTGAACAAGGGGAGCAAATAGCCGCAATTGCTGAGAATCGAGTGAACTTAGATCAAGTGTCATCTGGGGATGATATCGTAGGCCAGCACACTGGTGCCACGACCCAACAAGCTGAGA
>CAZJTO010000562.1:0-1462 GCA_964548935.1 uncultured Saprospiraceae bacterium | reverse complement strand
CGTAGCCCAGGCTTACATCCACATTACCGACAGGCTTGACAGAAACTTCAGTACCTCCAAAGAGTCTATCTGCCAGTTGCCCAGAGATGTCTATTTCAGACATTGGATCAATCTTGAGTCCTCTACTGAAGTCAAGGCTTTTGGTACCCGTCAGTTTTCGCAGGTGTTCTTTCTCTTGTTTTTCTTGTTGCCAATCGAGGTACTCTTCTAAGCTTAGGTAGGTAGGTGTACGATAGAATTGATCACCGATCTTTTCCATGACGACATATTGTCCAGTCTCTATATCGTATTCTACAGTCTGCTCAACTATGCTCGGAGTAATATCAAATGGATTGTAATATTCTTCGGTGACAAAATCGCCATAGCGATCTCTAAGTGGAATGGTATCCACTACTGTTTCTACAATGACAATACCTTCATCTGGCCCGATGACAGTAGATGCCATTAGGGGATGATAGTTCCATGACATCATAACTACCCAAACCGCTACTAAACTCTTCAAACTTATTTTCATCGTGGAAGACCTTATAGTCAGATACTTTTCTTATTTCAGTTAAGATTTTGATGCATAGGATAGGATTTTCCTTATCCGATGCAATCCGAGTTTATGAACGATTTACTAACGCAAAAATATTGCCGAAGGTATCTTATTTGTGATTTTGTCAGAACCAATAACCATTATCAGGTGTTTTAGGCGACTTATTGCCATTTTTTATAGCCTTCTACTATCACCTCATCATATTGAGTGCGGCCTTAATCAATGCCTCCACAGTAGGATGATCAGTTACAGAAAGCTGATCTATTGTCTTCCTAACGGTCTGCTTTTGAAATCCTAATGCTACAAGGGCATCAAATGCTTCTTCTGTAGTGCTACTGGCAGCGGTAATGTTGAGATCTATCGGCCCGCCATCTTTTTTAAGCTTATCTTTTAGATCAAGGATGAGCCGCTTGGCAGTTTTAGGGCCTACTCCTTTTACTTTTTTGAAAGCCACATCATTTTCGGTGACTATGGCAGTCCTAATCTCGAGTGGTGGCATTGAGGATAAAATAATGCGTGCAGTATTGGGTCCGATACCAGATACAGAGATCAGGTGTATAAACAAGCGCTTCTCTTCTAAATCGGCAAACCCGTATAGACTTAAGTCATCTTCTTTCACATTGAGATGGGTATATAACAAGCCCGATTCAAGATGCTCTATTTTGCTATAGGTGTTCAGGCTGATATAGATATGATAGGCTACTTCAGCTTTATCTTCTATATATACCTCAGTCGGGCTTTTATGAACATATTGTCCTTTTATATACGCATACATAAGTTCCTACTTTAAGATAGATAGCAAAAGTAACAATAGGTAGTGGAATGTATTTATTCAGTTAAATTTGCCCGATAACCATCTCTTAGACTTTGATGAATGTACTCATCCTTGGTGGCGGCGGTCGAGAACATGCCTTCGCCTTAAAA
>CAZJTO010000561.1:0-1474 GCA_964548935.1 uncultured Saprospiraceae bacterium | reverse complement strand
ATAGTGCCTCTTCGGTAGAGTCAGAGCGACTGAATACGCTTGCTGCACGTCAGAAAAAATTAATCCAGCATCTTGAAAATGCCAGGCGAAGAATCCAAAACAAAGTCTATGGGATTTGTCGAGATACCGGTAAGTTGATTTGTAAAGATAGATTGATGGCAGTTCCTCATGCAACGCTCTCTATCGCTGCTAAAGAAAATCAAAAGCGTAAAAAATAGACTTCCTTACAAGGATGCTCAACCCTTCTTGCTTAATGAATTAAGTTTATTTTTGCCAGTCTAATTGGCAATAGAGAATGACGTTGAAAAGGTGGCAAATCTTACTGGGTATCGTACTTTTAGTACTAATCGTAGATCAGAGCCTAAAGGTTTATATCAAGACAACGCTGAGTTATGCTACAGGATTTGAAATCTTAGGCCAGGACTGGGCTAGGATTCACTTCGTCGAAAATGAAGGTATGGCCTTCGGCATAACATTCGGTAACAAGTGCATCGGCGTCAAGGCGGAAGATGGAAGCTGTAATGGCCTTGTGCTAACTCCGAAAAATGCTAAACTGATCCTTAGCCTCTTCAGAATACTCATGGTGGGATTTTTGTTCTATCTCATTCGTGAACTCTATAAAGCCAAAGAGCCATTAGGCTTGATCATCTGTTTTAGTCTGATATTAGCGGGCGCTGTAGGAAATATCCTCGATAGTGCTTTCTATGGTTTGATCTTTTCTGAATCCCCATATCACCAAGAAGTTGCACAGCTATTCCCGGAGGGAGGTGGATATGCCTCATTTCTTCAAGGCAAGGTGGTAGATATGTTCTATTTTCCTATGATTGATACGATTTTACCAGATTGGGTGCCATTTTATGGCGGAAAGCGATTTGAGTTTTTCAGACCAGTATTCAACGTTGCAGATGCAGCCATCTCCGTAGGTGTTGCACTTATCTTACTATTCTACCGTAAATTTTTGTTGAAGTCCAGCTGAGCCTAATTGATGATCTTGATATAAATGATAAGACTTCTAGCTTCACGCTTCAAGATCGATATCGAAGTGTGACATCGAAATCCAAATACCTATAAAAGAAAAAAACCTTCAGAATAAATATATCCTGAAGGATTTAACAATTGGTTTGTTGGTGTTAGACCTTACCTAAAAACCGCTGTACGGCTTTATTTGCCTTTTCTACTATTGGGTAGTTAATCGTATAGTAGACCATTTTGCCTTCTCGCTCTGATTGAACTACACCAGCGAGGCGTAATATTTTCAAATGTTGAGAGGTTATAGATTGCTCAATCTTGAGCGTATTGTATATTCTATTTACGTTGGTTGTGCCTTGATCATCTATATATTCTAAGATTTTAAGTCTTAGTGGGTGAGCGAGTGCTCGCATGAGGTTGCATGAATAGAATAGCTTCTCGCTGCTAAATTTTACCTTAGTCTGTTTCATCTTAGTTTCCTTGTTTCTTTTTCTACCTGAAACAA
>CAZJTO010000560.1:0-1479 GCA_964548935.1 uncultured Saprospiraceae bacterium | reverse complement strand
GTAGTTGTAATGGACAATCGGTAACAACTCCGTCAACTCCTAGGGCCATTAGTTTATCATAATCCTGTTTAGATTCGACAGTTACCGTACTGGATTGACCCATTCGATTTGATTCTTTCATCCAGACAAAGAGTTTCTTGTTTTCTCTCTTTACTTTTTTGACAATCCGTTTATTGAGGATTTTTATGCCATTATATTGATATGGAATACAGAGATAATCGGATTTTAATGGGACTAAACGTTCTAATCCAATTAAACCAACAAAAGCGATTTTCTTAGCCTCTTTAGATCCAGCAGCAAAATTCCATTGTGGCTTTTTATCCTTAAAAATATCAAGGAATAGATCGTTGCCGCAAGCAATTATAAAGTCACCAGTATATCTACAATTGTCTATCAGTTTAATGAATAATCCTATTGCTCGCAGTTGGATAGTATGAAAGTCAAAAATGAATTTGGCATCTGGAAAAAGCGTCAATACAGTTTCTAACTTTGGTATTGACTCTCCATGTCCAATCTCATAATCTTCAAGCTGCATGTAGTCTACCTTCCTAATTTCATGAGATTTGTTATTCAATACTAGATGATGATCATGGAAGAGAATTAGTACGTCATCTTTTGTTAATTGAAGGTTCATCTCTATCCAAAAAGTGTGATTCACTTTTTGACAATGTGCGATGCCTTTTATGGAGTCTATAGGGGATTCTTGCCGCCCTGTTCCGTAACAAATGATTTCCATCTTATTGCTGTTTCTTCCAAGATGGGAGGAACAACCGACAAGATGAAACCAATGTGATCGTTAGGAATATTTTGGGATGCTTGGGAAGAATTCAGATGTTGATGTCAATTTAGAAACGAATAACCAGGGTCATTTCTCACCATTATTATCTCGTTTCGCCCTAGGCTCATTTTGTGGAGGAAAGTTGAAATGCGATTTCTGGCAACATTAAATACTTTAGGACTATCGACTAGTTCAACTTCCATTTTGCGAGAATTGCCAGCATAGTTCTTAACACGAGATAAATTGACTATCCATCTATTATGGATGCGCGCAAAGTCAGACTGAGGTAATTGATTGAGAATGTCATTCATTGTTGTTCGAATGATTTTTTTAGCCCCATTGACATAATATACCTGAACATAGTTCTGACAGGATTCTATGTAGAGCACCGATAGCGGATAATCCATAAATGGTGTCATCGTATAAACTAAGTTATCCAAAAAACTAGAAAAACACTTGACAGCCCTCACTACAGTTGGTACAGATATCAATCTCGCCACGTCCGGTGATGAGCTGCCGCCTAAAGTCAAGATAGGCTTCTGACTGCCAGATTTTCTCTAAGGAATCTTGCTTGACGTCTCCCATGACATGCTGGGCATCCTTGTCAAAACAACAAGGGATCATGCAACCATCCCAAGTGATTACTGCAGAGTGCCACATCTTCCAGCACTCGTCTTTGATATCATATTTAACAGTATAAG
>CAZJTO010000559.1:0-1481 GCA_964548935.1 uncultured Saprospiraceae bacterium | reverse complement strand
TCGATTCCGTGATAGATCGATATAGTGAGTTTGTCATGTTCATGGGCTTGAGTATCTATTTCCAATTATTTAATAATCAGCTCGGGTTCATATTTTGCTTTGTCGCATTAATAGGTAGTATTATGGTGAGCTATGCGCGATCGAGAGCAGAGGCTTTAGGCATCGAGTGTGCTGTGGGATTTATGCAACGCCCTGAGCGGATCGTGTTTATTGGTCTTTGGGCAATTGCCTTTGGAGTTATCTATTGGTATGGGCCTAATTCTCTCACTCAGACTTCTTTGCTTCCTCATCTTGACTATTTCGTACTTGGATTTTTATTTTTAGCAATCGCCACGAACATCACCGCCATTCGGCGAGTTGTACACTCCGAACATCAAATGAATAGGGTAGGGTAAGATTACTCTACAGTTCCAAAGAACAGAATGCCAGAATTTTTCAAACGTCTTACAGTAGCTTTGGTCTTCGCAGTATTATATGCTTTACTGATTGTATCAACGGTAGGTTGGGATAGTGACCATACTAACTTGGTGATATTGGTTACAGTTTTACTGTTGCTTCATCGATATACTTATAGAATTGTATTCATACTCTGCAGTTTTTTGCTGTTCTATGTGATTTATGATACACTTCCTGCGCTCCCCAATTATACTGTTAATGATGTGCATATCCTCGAGCTATACAACATCGAGTTGGCGTTATTCGGTATAGAGGATGGTGGCAAGACTGTTGTGCCAAGTGAGTGGTTTATCACTCGCACCAATGATACCTTGTCTATGATAGCGGGTCTGTCATATATTCTGTGGATGCCATTGCCTATGACGTATGCGATTTATCTCTTTTTCAAAGACAAGAAGATGCTATTCATCTTTGGCTCATCATTTTTGTTGACTTGTATCATCGCTATGATCGGTTACTATATATATCCTGCTGCACCGCCCTGGTATTATATCAATTACGGTGTAGGTACTGATTTTACCATCCCAGGTAGTGAGGGCTTATTATCTGAATTTGATCGAATAGTGGGGACTCCGATTTTTAACTCCATCTATGCCAAAGGGGGCAATGTATTCTGTGCCATACCATCATTGCACTGTGCGTATCCAGCACTCTGTCTAATGGTAGCGTGGCAGATGAAAAACAGATGGCATATGTTGATATTCTCGCTTTGGGCATTAGGGACCTGGTTTGCAGCGGTATATTCTCAGCATCACTATATCATTGATGCGATCTTAGGGGTGTTTTGCACTGTATTGGCTTTTGGGATAGTCAATAGACTTATAAAAACGTCTGCATTTAAGAAACTTCAGCAATCTTACATCGCACAGATTAGTTAGGCATATATTTTTTTGAAAGATATTTGAGAATTTATTATTCATAAATCTCTCTCTGTCTGTGACTTTGAAACGGTGAGCGAGAACACCCTTCTGCAAGTCAAAACTTAATGTTGATTTTGGCAACATTAATTTAACTTTGCGCACCAT
>CAZJTO010000558.1:0-1499 GCA_964548935.1 uncultured Saprospiraceae bacterium | reverse complement strand
ACAGTCATGGTAAGTTGCTGCTCTTTGGTGAGTACGCTGTTATCGACGGTGCTAAGGCATTGGCTGTACCGTGCAAAAAAGGACAGTCGCTAGAAATTAAACCGCATAGGGGTTCTGATTTAATTTGGGAATGTTACGACCAAGACGGAGAGCTATGGTTTGAATCCCAAATCTCACTCTACGATTTTTCTCCAGTGCGTACCTCCGACGAGGGAACATCTAAGTTCATCCAAAAGCTTCTCAAGGGTGCAGTAAGGTTTAATACTGAATTCCTCAACAAGTGGAATGGTTTCAAGGCCATCAATAGAATCGATTTCCCTATTACATGGGGTCTGGGCTCAAGTAGTACATTGATTAACAATGTTGCTAACTGGGCACAAATAAATCCATTTCATTTACATTTTAAGGTCTCCTCAGGGAGTGGTTATGACATAGCCTGTGCAGAAGCAGATGGACCCATTACCTATCAGCTACGTGAAGAAGAGTTGAATTATCAGGAGATAGATTTTGACCCAAGTTTTTTGTCGCAGATATATTTTATGTATTTGGGTAATAAGCAGAGCAGCGAGTCGGCGATCTATCACTACTCTAAGAATGTAAAGCGGCGTAAGGCTCTAGCCAAAGAGGTTACTCAACTTACTGAGAAGGCCCTATCCGACAAGACGCTCAAGGAATTTATGAACACCATGAACACTCATGAGAAGTTACTCGGTAAGGAACTCAAAATGGAATGCGTGAAGGACACTCGTTTTTCAGATTTCGAGGGCTCCATTAAGTCTTTAGGTGCTTGGGGAGGAGATTTTGTGATGATAGCATCCAAAATGTCAGAATCAGAAACCAAAGCATACTTCGCTGATAAGGGATATGATGTCTTCATCCCATATCATAGTATGGTCCATAATGTCGACATCATTGTCCCTGCATAACCCCAAAATTAAAGTGCAGTTTTAATCCCCAAATCAAGAACCACAATCTTACTTTTTTAATCGGACTGATATGATCTATCTTGCGATATTTTAAGTTCGCAGTGAACAGGCTTAGGCGCATCGGCAAGAATCCAAAGAAGCTAGATTTTATTGTCCTCTTGTGGTGATACGCTACTCCAGCGGCATACTTAGACATTTTATTCTTAAGCGTGTCAAGGCTATGTCCCGGATAGTCAACCACAGCAGAGTCAACATAGTGTATTTGGTGTCCTGCGTCGATTAGCTTCCTAGTGAATACAATATCATTACCCGATGGCGAGGCAGTTTCGAATCCACCATGCTCCTCAAATAATGATTTGCTGATCATTAGATGCCCTGCAGGCACGCCATACTTTCTCTCAACATTCTTCTTATTGTTCAGATATAGCATGCCGTGAGCCTGATCTCTCAAGGAGTCACTCTTAGGGGTCACTTCTATCCTACCTGCTATAACCTCAGTCCCTAAATTATGGACAACGTATGAGTCTAATTCGTAGAGCCAATTAGGATGAGGCTTACACATACTATCGATAA
>CAZJTO010000557.1:0-1500 GCA_964548935.1 uncultured Saprospiraceae bacterium | reverse complement strand
CCAAAATGGAAGCCTCCAGTAAAACTAAAATCCTCATTTGCATTTGCTTCAGAGGGTCCGATAAATTGCGATTGGCTAAGTCCTGCTCGTATACCAATATTATAGTTCTGTCCGTAAGCCGTGGTCATTGCACCGATCAAACAGCATACAAGAGACCACCGTGTTAGCGATTTTATCATAAGATCCAGTAATAGGTGGGGCAAAGATATACGACTAATTGGCATAAGCATATTGATGCCCAAGAGTGAAGATGTCTTTAACAAAACAATAAAGCACTATCCCATTTCGGAGACCACTTCCTTAACCTCAGGGACCATTCGTCTAAGCATTCCTTCAATTCCTGACTTAAGTGTTACGGTAGATGATGGACATCCACTGCATGAGCCTTGCAGAATAACGGTTACTATACCCTGGTTAAAAGATTTGAACTCTATATTTCCACCATCCATTTCCACGGCAGGCTTAACATAAGTATCTATGAGTTCCTTAATCTTTACAACGAGCTCTGCTTCATCGCCTGTATATTGAGCACCAACACCTAATTCTGCCTCTCTTGCTTTCATCGCTTCTTCGAAGCCTTCGTTGAGGATGGTCTTGTCGTCTGATACATACCCCTTGATAAACTCCTTGAGCTTGAGCATGATATCTTCCCAAGAATAGTTGAACTCCTTAGTGATAGTTACGAAGTTGTTACAGATATATACACCCTTGACATATGGAAAAGAAAATAACTCCATTGCTAGAGGAGACCACTCCTTAGCTAATGATTCCTCACGGAAGTCTGCTGTTCCTTTGTATATGATCTTGTTAGTAACAAACTTAAGGGACTCCGGGTTAGGTGTCTGCTCAGTGTATAACATTACCGGACTCTTAATAGCTGCATCCATAACTTCTTGTTTAATTGTTTTAACGGTATCTCTGTTAATAAGATCGCAAAGATCGATTATTTCACTTTAATTTACCCGAATTCTTAATCCAGACATCTCTTTGAGGGAATGGAATCTCAATATTATGTTGTACAAGTTGATCATGGATGGCATATCTCAAGTCGCTTCTGATATCTCCGAGTAATACCGAAGTTTTGGTAAAGGCGAACAATTCAAACAAAAGTGCACTCTCTCCAAAGTCCTGAAATCGAACAAAAGGAATAGGGTATTGAGGGATATCTTTATGAGCTTCAGCCACCGCAAGTAAGATTTGTTCCACTTGTCTCGGATCACTGCCGTAAGCAACACCAACCGATACCGAAAAGCGTGTACTCTTGTGAGTGTTAGATTTGTTAGTGACACGGTTATTAACTAACTGCGAGTTAGGAACGATCAACAACTTATTATCCAGCGTCTCGATCAGAGAAGACCGTAAACCAATGCGCTTAAGAGTTCCTGATACTGAATCGAGCTCAAGAAAGTCACCGACCTTCACGGATCGCTCAAACAACAAGACAATACCGCTGAAGAAATCACTAATCGTTTGTTGTAGCGCAATACCGATACCGACGAG
>CAZJTO010000556.1:0-1503 GCA_964548935.1 uncultured Saprospiraceae bacterium | reverse complement strand
TTACCGAACTGCTCATACCAGTCAGTAAAGATCATTATATCGATCTGAAGCTTGAGCGTGCAAATATCTATGCTTATGGAGCAGAGATTAAGGCTAAGTCAGGAGAAGAATTGAAGATTTCTCGAAATACACTGTATACAGGTTATGTTGGAGATGACCTTGATAGTCGTGCTACTGTCGCCATTAATGACGAAAGCATCCAAGTTACCATCTCTGATAAATATGGCCATTACAACTTGGGGTCTCATCAGGAACAAGCAAACTATGTGCTGTTCAATGATCGAAAGCTTGGTGAACAGCCATTCACTTGCGAGAATGATCAGATAGAGCTCGAATTGCCAGAAAAAATAAAGCAAACGGTCGCTCATCAGTCCTATAAGTCTAATGATTGTATCAAACTCTATCTCGAGGCAGACTATACTACTTATGTGAATTTTGGATCAGATCCGCAGCAGGTAATGAATTTTTTGGAGGGAGCCTTTTTAGAGGTGTTCGATCTATATGCTGATGTTGGCATACCCATTCAGATATCTGAAGTTCAGATCTGGACAACCCCAGATTCTTATAACGCCGATAGTGATGTAGGCCAAGCCCTACAAGCGATCAGTAATGATGTACCTAACTTTAATGGAGATATGATGCATCTAGTATCAGCTACAGGCAATTGCTGTGGTTGGAGTGGAGTAGCGTACGTGAATTATAATCCTCAGACATCTAAGTTTAATGGTAGTACTATTTGTGGCTCTAATCCGTATGGAGTCAGCCAGACTACTTTGTTTTATGAGTCACTACCTGTTTACTCCTGGACGGTTAACGTGCTTGCCCATGAACTTGGTCATAATCTAGGGGCACCGCACACGCATGAATGTCTATGGGGAACTAATTATGATCAGGCCATTGACGCTTGTGTTTCATCAAGTACCTCTTGCGCTGATCCAGGTTTGCCAGCAACAGGTACGATCATGAGTTACTGCCATCAAAGATCAGATGTAGGTATTTCTTTAGGTGCAGGATTTCATCCAGAGGTCGGTCAACACCTGCTACAGCAGTATCAGAATAGGACTTGTCTGACATCGTGTGGAGAGATCTTAGGCTGTACAGTTCCAGATAACCATGGTTATAACCCACTGGCCAACGTAGAGGATGGTAGTTGTTCGGGGACTTGTTCTGATGGTATCCTCAATGGTGATGAGCTAGAAATTGATTGTGGAGGAGAGTTGTGTGATGCTTGTCCGATAGATTGTGATGGAACGGTATTTTATTTAGATCTCGTATTTGACAGATACGGGGAAGAGACCAGATGGGATATAATTGATGAGAGCGGTAATATAATAGCAGAGGGTGGTACTTATGCGGACTATCCAGAAGGAGCTTCATTGCAAATCCCTTTGTGCCTCGACGATGGGCAATATACATTTACTATTTATGACAGCTACGGTGATGGCATATGTTGTGAATTTGGAGACGGTTCTTATACTTTAGAAGATGAATCAGGAGTCGAGA
>CAZJTO010000555.1:0-1529 GCA_964548935.1 uncultured Saprospiraceae bacterium | reverse complement strand
CAAGGGATTTGACCTCAGTGAAGCCGTCCACATGAAATCGGTAATAATCAACGAGTTTGGTGATCAACTGTCGGCGTTGCTCTTTGGTTGATGAAGGTTGACGCCCTGCCAAATATTGTGATAATAGCTCACTGAGATCTATGCTCAGCTTATCTCTATGTTGCTGGCTGTCTGCTATAAATTGCCCCTCTGGGAGCGAAAACCTCGGCGTGATACCAGACCAATTGTTGCGCAATTCAAATCCAATGACTCTCGCTAAGTCGATCAGATATCGGATATGAAAATCTTTCATCACGACTTGCTCCGAATCCAGCTCGTTAAATCGCAGTGATACAAAGTCATAGATTCGATCAGCCTCATCGGTCTGTACAATCGCCTTTCTACTCACCTCAATTAAAAACATCCCAACCGTACCACGAACCACATCAAACGGAATACGAGAATAGATCTTGCTAAACTTCACCTCCTTAATCCTCGATAGTGACGGCTTAGTTGAGGACTTATCATAGCAGACGATATCGACGAGATTCATGACCCGTAACATGGCAGCCTTATTCGAGTTCTTCTTGCGCACGCCCCCACAGATATAGGATCTCATCCCCACATCGGCTGAAAATATGTCTAAGATCAAGCTGGATTCGCCATACTTGACCGTCTTACATATGATACCTGTTCTATTAACTAACATAGGGTCTGCTTCCGTGTATGAACTGCATCATACAATATTATCAATAATCAGAGGCATATGGTCACTGAGTTTGATCCAGTCTTGATATCCGCCGATCTCTAAAGTAGTCTCATTAGAAAACAGATTCTTTGAAGCGCAGCAATAATCCATGTGATAGGGCTTTTCGATACTCTTGGTTAAGTAGAGAGTTGGGTGATCTTCCTGCCCATGCAGGGTGTCTGTTAACTTGTGATAGAGGCTGTAGATGTTACGGTCATTGAGGAAGTTCATGACCTGCGTATGATTACCGACTTTTCTCTTATGATCCCACATGGCATTGCTATTAAAGTCGCCAATCAATATAGAGTCCTCATCCAGCAGCTCGGCATAATAATTAATAGCCGCCCATATCTGACCTACATAACTCAGCGCTCTGCTCTCCTGATGCGGCATTGCCCAAATGGCAAAGAGGTTGATCTCCTGATTGTCAATATGGAGCTTTATGGGTAAGACATAATCAATCTCCTTATTATGTTCTTCACTTAGGGCAATCTCAACATCATTAAATGATAGTACGGCAACTCCTTTATGTGGATTCTTACCGTACCAGATAAGCTGATTATAGTTTAATGATGACAGGTGATCTTTAAGTTTTAGCTCATTCTCACACTCCTGCAAGACCAATAGATCTGGCTTGAGATTCATGACCTTCTGATACTTCTTTCTGAAGGCCATATTGCAGTTCCATGATATGATTTTCAATACGAGTGTCTGATTAAGCTAATCCAAACTTAAGCACTAAAGCACACTTCACGATAATCATTATACCTCGCAAAGCCGCAAAGTCGCTAAGAGCAACTAA
>CAZJTO010000554.1:0-1531 GCA_964548935.1 uncultured Saprospiraceae bacterium | reverse complement strand
ACAGATGTAGATGTATACGAGTTCATTGACTCGTATGTCGATAAAGAGCAAAAGAAGACTGACAGTCTGGAGTTGATCAAGTTGATGAGCTCGTGGTCAGGATATGAACCCAAAATGTGGGGCCCTACGATTATTGGTTTTGGGAGCTATCACTACAAGTACGCCAGCGGCCATGAAGGAGACGCACCAATCCTGGGTTTCTCACCTCGTAAGGCGAAGTTCTCTCTATATGTGTATTCTAAGACCGATAAGAGTGATGCCCTCTTAGCGCAGCTTGGCAAGTTTAAAATGGGTAAGGCCTGTATATATGTCAATAAGCTCACTGATATCAATGTTGATGTCTTAGAGCAGATGTGTAAGGATACCATTGAGTACCTCAATGAGCATCATGAGTGTTCTGCTTGCAGGCATTAAAACTTATCCCTACAGCTTTCCTTATATCAGAGTAAGATAATTGAGAATGAAACGAATGTTATGAGTATCTCTGAGTACCTAATATCATTTCAGAATCAAGCGGAAAAGGACTTCGAGACAACTAAGAATCTGAGTACGCTGATTAGATACATCTTGGCTTTCATCCTATCCACCCTGATTACGTTTATAACCATTCCCTTACGTCTAATTAAAAAGTTGCTATAGACACGATCTCATCATCGTTTTGAACCTCGAAAATCACCAGTTATAGCGATAAGAACTACCCATTTGGGTAAGAGCGCCTTCACTGGTGCATAAGAACTTTGCAGAAAAAAGTAATTATGCTCAACAAAATCACAATTCTATTTGGTCTCATGTTAGTTATGGCTTCATGCGGATCTGACGAATCCTTAGAAGATCAGTTCATCGGACGATGGACTGGTAACCTTACTCAGCCAGACTGCTGTACGTTTGATATTGATGTTACAATCTCTAGCTTGGAGGTTGGTCAGAACTCGGCTACGGGTAGATATTTCAATTCATCTTTCGACATCTGTAATGATGATATATTCTTTTGCGATTCAGCGAGTGCTAATGCATCTGACTGTTCATTTTCTTGGAGATTAGATGTCTTATCTGACATGTCTATCACATTATTTGAGGATAGCGATGGTGGAGACTGTGCTGACGGTACGGTCACGCTTCAACTTATTGATGATAATACATTGGATTTTCGATGGGTAGATGTTGCCGATCCTCTTAACATAACAATTGGACAGATCACAAAGTCTTAACTGAAAAAGAGAAGAGGCTGTGCTATCATATAGTACAGCCTCTTTTATAATGTAGCCTGCCTTAATTTCCTTTGATATCGAGCCCTGCGCCTAGCAAGACTTCTAACTCAGCGCCTGCTTCCACAATGAGTGTTTTACCTCGTCCGATATGATCTCCAGATATCGTTACTTCTTGTAAATTAGAAATCTGGATATCCTGACAGCAGTTAGGCTCTAATCCTATAGACCAATTATCTGGAGAGCTATGCCAGTCCCCCGCAGGGAAATTCCATGCATTCAAAACTTCAGCAGCAGGGCTGTCTCCTGAGAAAGTCCAATTATTA
>CAZJTO010000553.1:0-1532 GCA_964548935.1 uncultured Saprospiraceae bacterium | reverse complement strand
CGTTATAATGATATACTTAAGCATACTACAGACTAAATAATCTTGAAATTGTGAATCCTAATCTGAAAGACCCATCCTCCCATCTACTCGTAGTATAGGGTATGAAGTCTGTCTCAGAGATACCACGATTGTTCGTAAGGTTTAACTGAAATACGTGGCCTCCACTGGTATCAAATTCGAACCCTATAGCCAACGGGGCTACATAGTCCGTAGGTCCCTCTCTTTGTCCATCTTGTAATGGGACTACTGCCTCAAAGATTAACCCAATTGACTTAGTCACCTGTATTCTCATGCCCCCATGGACGGCAAAGATGTCGTTTTCGTCGCCAGTATTAACTAAATTTCTATAGGTCCAAGAACCTCCCAATTGCAATGAGAACGAATCAGAAAACTTGCGAGCGGCATTAACTCCAACGTTATAAGACAGTCTATGAGCCTGCCTTGTAAAAGAAGTTAGCTGATTTTCCAGCGGGCTTGACTCTTGCGTGGAATAGGTGCTGATACCGTTTATAGCCACACTAAATGGTGCCCCATTTGTCCTCTGGCTTATGACCTTTGCCTTAAGGAGACCATTTAGGTTTTGCCTAAGTGGACCTGCACCAGATGTACGGCTGAGCCCGATCATCACATTGTCTGTAATGCCATACTCAAAGCCTATAGAAACGTCCGCGGCACGCTCTAAACCATAAAAAGTCCTAAATCCGCCATTGGAGCCTGCTAAATCATCGAATCTGTGCACTATCCTGAAGTCTAACTTCCTTGCCGGCAAGGTCTCAACAGAGTGTGCATTAATAATACGTGTATGTCTAAATGTCTGAATGATACCGTCGTCTTTTTCGCTACCATACTGGCCAAACAAGCCAGACATAGCAAGACAACAAAATAGTGTAGCTAATAATCTCATATCGAATTAAAAGGATAAAATTTAAGTACTTACAACTTTATATTTGCATAAATAGTTCTAACTCTATTTAATTGCGTTTAATTGCTTTTATTATTTCAAATACGATAAATATGTATCCAGTTGAACTAACCATACCGATGTCTAAAGACTTAACAGACTTTGGTTTTCAAGGACTTACTTCTCCTCAAGAGGTCAAAAATACTATTGAAAATACAGAGGGAACTTTGTTATTGGTAGTAAATTCAGTCTGCGGCTGTGCCGCTGCTAATGCACGACCGGGAGCTAAGATGTCCTTACAAAATGAAAAACGTCCAAGTGCATGTGCTACTGTGTTCGCTGGTGTGGACCGAGAGGCTGTAGACGCGGCACGTGACATGTTACTTCCATATCCGCCATCTTCACCAGCCATTGCATTATTTAAAAATGGAAGGCTAGTGCATATGCTCGAGAGACATCATATCGAGGGCAGGAGCGCAGAGATGATCTCTGACAATTTGAAACAGGCCTTCAACGCTCATTGCGAATAATCTATAGAGATATAAATAAAAAAGGCTTAGCAAGAGATTGCTAAGCCTTTTTTATTGTTCCTAATTCGATAGAGTTACTTGGTAACGAGCAGAAGTGAATT